>CAYNDE010000024.1:0-15953 GCA_964395535.1 uncultured Pirellulales bacterium | reverse complement strand
TATTGTGACCCTCGGCTACATAGCCGATTCTGCCCTTGATTTTATTTGTAAGCTGAGTTGAATCCCGGCCTAAAATATAGCTTTTGCCTCTCGTCGGAAAATCAAGACCAAGAAGAATTCTGATTATTGTTGTTTTGCCTATACCGTTACGACCAAGAAGACCGTATATACAGCCTCGCGGTATCTTCAAATATACTCCATCTATGACGCATCGGCCGTCGTAGTATTTCACCAGAGACTCTATTACAATAGCATCGTCGCTCATGGTTTATCCTTTCCAATGGAAAATTTAAACTTTCCTATCCTCTCATTGAACCACCGTGTCAATGTCTCTTTATCAATCTTCATATGAATTGACTCTACTATCACCCGCTCAAGGTCGTCACAGATTAACCTTTTCCTGACTGACATATTTAAATTCGTATCAATGGCTGCTACAAAAGCGCCTGCCCCAGGCCGGGTAACAATAATATTATCCTGCTCGAGCTGCCTGTAGGCCTTGCCGATAGTGTTCGGATTTGTCGCAAGCTGAACCGCAAGCTCACGGACCGTCGAAAGCTTCTCTCCCTCCTTTAGTCTGCCAAGCGCTATGTCACGCTTGATTTGGTCGATTATCTGCTGGTATATCGGCCTGCCTGATGAAAGGTCAATCTGTAACTGCATATTCATTTCCTCATACTTGTACTATAATAACTATTACAAGTATATCACAAAGAATGCTCCTGTCAAGCTATTTTTTCCAAAATCCCTGAATTTTTCCGCCCGCATTCTGTTGTAAATACCATTAAATCCTCAAAAAAAGGCTGAAAAGCCAATTTTGTAGAAATAAATCGTTATCTGCCGATATACATAAAGCCGGCTATGCCGGCTGTGAGTCGCTAATTAAAGCGCATGCAATGACTCTGCGCTTAGGTTTTTTATTTTTTGAGCAGTTTTTATAGGACTGTAGCGTGAAAAGAAGGGAACAAAAGCAAAAGTCTCGAAAGTCGGCGACTGCGGCAAAGTGTTTTGCAATAGCCGCTTTAGTCGTTTTATTTTGCAGTTGCCTCAGCTTCAATATAGCCGATTGGCCCAGTAAATTCGCTTACCCTTATAACTCACCTCCCGCTAACTGGTGCGGCTCGATCGGAGCGTTCTGCGCGTATCATCTTTTATACTATGTTGGCCCGGGTGTCTTTGTTTTATTGCTTTGCGGTATCGGGTTTCTCGCTGCGAGCCTCGCCTCGAAACAAATCAGCCAGCTAATCTTAAGAATAATCGGTATGTCTCTGCTCGTGGTCGCAGTTTCAAGCAGCTATTTTTACTTGTGGCCGAAGGATGATTTATATTCTTTCCCCGTCGGCTCTGGCGGCCTGCTCGGTGTTGCGACAGTAACATTTCTGAAAAGCAAATTCGCACTGCTCGGAACCGCAATACTTATCTCTGCCGTCTGGATAGTCGGTATCGTGCTTGTAGCCGACAGCCTTGTCCTGATTGTCCTCAGACGGCTCGGTCGTACAGTCGCAAAAACCGCTGCTGTCGTCGCTCCTGTCTTCTCCGCAGCCAAAAGGATATTTGATTCAATCGTACGATTGCGGAAAAAATTCAGTGTCAGGCAGAGTTTCGAGCAAGCAAGACAAAAACTTCTTGCGCAGAGCTCAGCTCACCCGTTTCCCGTTCAGCCGGCAGCAACTTTCCCTCAGCAGTTCAAAGTCACAGCACCAGCCGCCGAAAAAATTAAAACCTCAGTATTAAAAACGCCTAAGCCGGCTCAGCAGCACCGCAAACCTGCTGTCCCTTCAGACTATGAGGATTACACTCTTCCGCCTCCGGAACTGCTCGCCGGTGCAGAGGCCACCTTTTCAGAGCTGCAGGGAAAGGTTGTTAAATCAAAGGCTGCTGCTCTCGAGAGACTCCTCGCCGACTTCAACATCAATGCCCGCGTCGTCACAGCCGATACCGGCCCGGTCGTTACAATGTTCGAGCTTGAGCTTGCTGCTGGTGTAAAGGTCAGTCAGATAAGCTCGCTCGCAAACGATATGGCCAGAGCACTGGGAGTTGGCGCCGTCCGCGTCGTCGCCCCTCTGCCCGGCAAGCACACCATCGGTATAGAAGTACCCAACAGCGTAAAAGAAAGAGTCAGAATGAAGGATATGCTCGAGCTGGCTGGCACCAAACCAAAGAATATGCAGATTCCTCTGTTCCTCGGAAAAGACTCCGCCGGTGACGCACTTGTATCTGACCTGGCCTCGATGCCGCATCTGCTTATCGCAGGAACTACCGGCTCCGGCAAAAGCGTCTGCATCAACGCCATAATCACCGGAATACTTCTCACAAAAAGGCCGGACGAGGTAAAGCTCATCCTTATCGACCCGAAGATGGTCGAAATGACAGCCTTCAATGCTGTCCCGCACCTGATGTGTCCCATTGTCACCGAGACGAGCCGGGCTGTTAAAATCCTCGAGTGGGCTACCGTCAAAATGGATGAGCGCTATTCGATTCTCGCCGAAGCCCGCGTCAAAAATATAACCGAGTTTAACCAGTTAACTCCTCAGCAGATTATCGAAAGATTCGAGCCGTCCAGTCCCGATGAAGAAGCAAAAATCCCCAAGCGGCTGCAGTATATAATTATTGTAATTGACGAGCTCGCCGATTTGATGATGACCAGCCCCAAGGAAATCGAAGCGTACATCGTCCGGCTCGCGCAGAAAAGCCGGGCCGTCGGAATCCATATCGTCCTCGCAACGCAGCGACCCCAGGCCACCGTCGTTACAGGCCTGATAAAATCGAATATGCCCACAAGAATCGGCTTCCGCGTCGCCGCAAAGATGGACAGCCGTATCATACTCGACCAGAACGGAGCAGAAGCACTCCTCGGACAGGGCGATATGCTCTTTCTCAAACCCGGCACGAGTGACCTTATCCGCGCCCAGGGAACCTTCGTCGACGAACCTGAGGTCAAACGCATCACAAAATACATCAGGGAAATCGCCGAGCCGCAGTTCCACCCAGAGCTTACACAGCTCAATCGAATAGACGCCGAGCTGACGGAAAAGGACGACCTCTTTGATGACGCTGTCCGCATCGTACTCGAAACCCGTCGCGGCAGCGTCTCACTGCTGCAGCGAAGACTCGGTATCGGTTACGCAAGGGCTTCGCGTATTATAGAAATGATGGCCTCGATGGGCGTCCTCGGCGAATACAAGGGAAGCCAGGCAAGAGAGGTTACGATGACTCTCGAAGAGTACGAGCAGACCCGGCAGGCCGAACAAGCTGACACACAGGAGCACGACATAGAGGAATATCACAAGCCTGCCGGCTATATCAAGGAAGGCCAGCGTGCCCACGCCGCCCTCGATGAGGATGACGATGACTTTTAATCTTCACCTTCTGAGCTCTGCACATTTGCTCTGATATTCCGGTTGCAGGCACATTTCTTTTTTGCAATTACGGCTGTGATTATGCGCTGTTGTTTTTTCTTCGTATCGTCGGACGTTCGACACCAGCAACGTGATTTGGTAAACTATGACTATGGATAAAGACCTGAAAGCAAATACCGCAGAAGAGCTTGAGCAGATAGTTGTTGGACTGGGGCAGAAAAAATATCTGGGCAGGTATATCTTTCAGTTCGTTCAGAATCTCGCAGCTGAACAGATTTCTCAGATTAGTCCGTTGAGCAGTTCTTTTCGTGAGCAGTTGTCGGGGCAGGGGTATTATATTTCTCAGCTGAAAACCATCGATAAGCTGACCGACCCCGACGGCACGGTCAAATATGTCTTTGCGCTGGCCGATGGCAGCAAGATAGAATCGGTAATTTTATTTGACGGCGGCGGTTCGCAGGACGCCTACCGGCGGAGAACATTGTGCGTTTCCACGCAGGCTGGCTGCGCTATGGGCTGTGTCTTTTGTGCCACCGCAAAGATAAAGCTTAAAAAAAATTTGACGGCGGGCGAAATAGTTGACCAGGTGAATGTTGCCTGTAAGGATGGAGAAAAAATAAATAATATCGTTTATATGGGTATGGGTGAGCCGCTGCAGAATTATGAGCAGGTAGTCAAATCCATTCGGATACTGAACCACCCAGCCGGCAAAAACATAGGCGTAAGGCATCTGACTATTAGTACCTGCGGAATTGCACCGGCGATTAAAAAACTTGCCGGCGAGGATGTTCACCCGCGACTGGCGATATCGCTCAATGCGCCAACAGACGATTTAAGGGAGCGGTTGATGCCCATAAATGCAAAATATCCGATATCGCAGTTGATGTCGGCGGCGAAATTTTACCTGGCGAAGACAAAACAGCGTGTTACTTTCGAGTATGTATTGATAAAAGGCGTAAATGATACGCAGCTTTATGCACAGATGCTCGCCAGGCTGTTGAAAGGTTCGCATTTCAGGGTGAATTTGATTGAATATAATCCGCATCCCGGCTGTGAGTTTGTTGCCGCCGGCGTTGAGCAAATCAAGCGGTTTGCAGAGGTTCTGGAAAAAGCGGGCGTTAAAACCACTATTCGCTTCAAGCTTGGACAAAGCATTAACGCCGCCTGTGGACAGTTGGGAGCAGACTGGATATAAGTGTGTCCTCGGCGAATATAAGGGAAGCCGGGCAAGAGGGGTTATGATGACTCTCGAGAAGTACGAGCAGATGCAGCAGGCCGAACAAACAGACCAAAAGGAGCAGGACATCGAAGAATATCATAAGCCTGCTGGCTATATCAAGGAAGGCCAGCGGGCACACGTTGCACTCGATGAGGATGGCGATGACTTCTAACGCCCGCTGGGCCGATTTCCTGGCTGAAATTTATTTTGCCTGAATATCGCCTGCTAAAATATTCTGCCCTGTTTTGTTTATATTTAACTTTCCTCGACAAATCGCACTGCTGAAGCTAATATATTCCCTATGATTTCTTTTCTGAAAAAACTTGCCGCCGTACCTGTGCGAGCTCTTGCCGGACTGCTTGATTTGCTGCGGGTCTTTGATACGACGCGGCTGTGGTCGTACTGCTTGGTTCTTAGCTGCAGTCCCGAAGACGCTGCCGTTTTATTAGCTTCGGTCTCCCAAAGAAAGGGCCGTGTCGCCGCCGCCGACATCGCCCCTCAAGTCATTGAGAAAACTAAGGCCTGTGACCCTGTCGCTATGATTGCCTGCATCGAGCTCGTAAATGGAAATTTTGAAGTCGCTCATAACTGGATTAAACTGGCAGAAGATGGAAATTACAAAAATCCTGAGCACCTGCTGTTCGCCAAGCTTCTTCTTAGCGATTACCATCCCGAATATGACAAGCGAGAAGTCACCGAGCAGGTCCTCTCGAGAAACGATTTGCCGCCGACTGTTACGCACATTGCCCTTATTAACAAGGCTTTTATATTGCTTGGGGAGAATAAAAACGTCGATGCCGAAACAGTAGCCGACCGGATACTGGGCATTTCTGAAGACCCCTGCGCGAGAGTCATCAAGTGGGCGCTCTGTATTGTAAATAATCGGCCTGCACTTGCCCAGGCACATTTGATAAAAGCCCAGCAGAAACGGCCGCCTCAATTGCTAAATCCCCTTATCGCGCAGGCCTGTTTATGTATCGGTGACAATGATGCAGCGATGGAATGGCTTTACCGGGCCGGTGAGCTCGATTATAAAATAACAGCCTCCGACTCGCCGGTCGGAAGATTATATCGTTCGCAGCAGTTTCGCGACTATTGCAGGGAAAGGCAGAACCAATGAGTTGGCAGACCGCACTATTATTATTTCCAGGCCTGGTAATCGGCCTGACTATCCACGAAACAGCTCATGCTCTGAGCGCGAAATGGCTCGGCGACAGAACAGCCGAAAAAATGGGCAGAATCAGCCTGAATCCTTTCAGGCACCTGTCGCTTTTAGGGACACTTGCTTTATTTGTACTCGGCTTCGGCTGGGGAAAGCCGGTTACGGTTAACATCTACAATTTCAAAAGGCCCAAACTTTATTATTTCTTATCTTCAATCGCAGGCCCCGTATCGAACCTCATCCTTTCCGCTATTGCTCTGGCAATTATGTACCTTAAACCTAATTGGCTGATTATGTGGATTTGTCTGAGCGTCTTTTACATTAATGCCGTTCTCGCAGTGATAAACCTGCTGCCTGTCCCTCCTCTTGACGGCAGCAAAATCTGGCCCTGTATCATTCCAGGCCTGAAACCTACCGTCTCGAAAAACTGGTCGAGGTTCTGGATTCTTTTCTTGCTCGTCGCTCTTTATACCGGCCTAATCGATAAGGTTATAACCCCCGTTTTCCACTTTCTTAACTCTCTGTTGCCCGCCGCCTGATTTTCCTGCATATTCTGATTATGGCCTTGCATCTTCCAGCCAGTGCATTGACATTATCGCAAAATCAATAAAATCAACCTTACAGTCGCCGTTAATGTCACCTGCTATAATAGTTTCGCACGGCTGGCCCCCAAAATATGATTTGCTCGCTTCAAGAGTCCCGCCGTAAGCGCCCATGTTTATCCTTCCCCCGTTAGGAAACGGCTCGTTACCTACAGGCGTCATCCAGTCACCTGCATCTATACACGGACTTGTATTTGAATCTGTCACCCAGCTTTGACTATTCGAATCCCACCTGCCAGCCTCCGACTGCAAATGAAAATCATTTGCATCCTCATCTGCAAATAAAGGGTCAGCATCGATATTGCCCAAATCCCATACGATAGCATCGCAAGGGTCAAAACATGCTGCCTGGCCACCTTGCAAGTCTGTATAACTTATTGTGATAGTCGAGCCGTCGTTGTTCCATATCTCATCGCCACCATCCCATAGGATACAGTCCACTGACTGGATGTTACTCTCCGATAGATGCGACCGTGAGTCGCAAGCTAAAGCTCTTCCGTTGTAAGCTAAATTCCCGACAAAAGTACAGTTGGTTATTATGGACCGGCTAGACGGATCAGTTTTGTTGAATATCCCTCCGCCCGCCTGGACAGCGAAGTTCCCGCTGAATACACAGTTCGTCAGTGTCTGGTCGCTGTAGTTGTAGTTATTGTAAATGGCCCCGCCATCTAGTTTCGCCGAGTTAGTGCTAAACTTACAATTGGTGATCACAGTTTTTCCTTCAGAGTCATATAAACCGCCACCGGAGCGGGCCGAATTGCTATTGAACGTGCAGTTGGTCAGCGTCGGAGAGCTGCCATTATCAGACGCCTCGCAGTACATCCCTCCGCCAAACTGGGCAGCCGAATTGCCGCTGAAGGTACAGCCAATCAGTGTTGGGCTGCTCGCATGGCTGTACAAACCACCACCGGAGCTATAGTCGTCTCCGCTGGCAATGTTACCACTGATTATGCAGTTGATAATCTCAGGCTCACTCCAGGAGATGTATATCCCACCGCCAGTTCTCGTAGACTGGTTACCACTTATGGTACAGTTCTGTATCTTGCCGTGGCAGTAATTGGTCCCGCCACCATGAATGTGGGCTGAGTTACTACTGATGGTGCAGTTACTGATAAGTCCGTCGAATCCGTATATCCCGCCGCCACGTCCCCCTGTATAATTAGCATTACCTCCAACAACCGTGAAACCGTCGAGCACGCCTGTCGGCGCACCATCCCAACCACCTCCAATGGCTACATGAAAGCTGTTCTCGCCCCGCGTAGGCTCATTGAACAAATCGCATGCATCGCCCACCTCTACATCGTTGCCGTCCAGGTCACCGCTCAGAATGGTTTCGTATAGCTCAATGTCTCTAATATTTGGGTCGGGTTGGCCGGAGCCGGCGTAGCCGCCCTTGAGAGTAACTTCATTAATAAGTTTAAACGTTGCTTCCCGGTCACCGGTGCCATTTGGTTCGGCTGAATTACTATCAGGTGTATAGATGCCTTCAGCTACTCGAATTTCTACCGGCTTGGGTGAAGAGTTGGCATCGGCTAGCCCATCCTGCAGAAAATTAAATGCATCTTCCCAGCTTGAGCCGTTATTCGCACCCGGCGCATTGAAATCAACGTAAATAGTATCTCCTGAACATATCGAAATCGCTGAAAAAACTACAAATACAAAAACTGCCCTTCTCATTGCAGGTCTCCTCATAGAAAATAATCAATAAAACAAATATACCACAAAACCGCTATAAGAGCAACCCTTTTTTCGTATGGGCTGTTTTTGTTACCTTAATAAGAAAATGTCCCTTTTTTGGCTAAATATGTATAACAAAAATTTTTCAATTATGGTTGCTTTTACTAATCCGATGTGATATTATTCCGCCTTGTTTTTTGCTCTGTCGCACGGGGTCGCTTCGGCTCGATTAGAGCACAGGGGCCGGCAGTTCACGGCGTGGCCGGCTCAAGCCTCCGACAGCAGTCAGACCGGCCGTCTTCAGGCCCCCGTGACAAGCAAAAATAAACTTATGAATTTCTTAACTAAAAACTAAGAACTCACAACTAAGGACTAATTAAGTTACCCGGTGGTGTAATTGGTAACACAGGGGCTTTTGGTGCCTCCATTCCAGGTTCGAGTCCTGGCCGGGTAGGTGTTTGGTTAATTGGTTAGGTGGTTAACTGGTTAATTGAATTGGAGATTATATTATTGTGAGTGGTTATAGCTTTGAAAATCTCGAGGTTTACAAGGCAGCAAGGCAATATAGAGTCAAAATGTACAAACTAAGCCGTCAGTTGCCAGAATACGAGAAATTTAATTTAGCTTTCCAAATGCGAAAGGCGGCTTTATCTCTTACAAATAACATTGCCGAAGGACACGGCAGGTATCATTGGCAGGAAAATATTCAGTTTGTCAGGCAATCGCGTGGTTCGTTGGAAGAACTGCTCGACGATCTTAATACGTGTTTAGATGAGAATTACGCTGAAGAGGCGTTGTTGGAAGGATTGAAGATCGAAGGTTATGAGCTTCTTAAGAAAATAAACGGATATATCAGTTATCTTAAAAAACGTAAAGCATCAGAGGAAAATATGAATGTTGAAAGCACTAATACCTCTGAAATTAACCAATTAACTGTTTAACTAATTAACTTATGAATACCGTTGCCGTAATACTCGCTGCAGGAATCAGCAGCAGAATGAAAACTGACACACCGAAGGTCCTCTTCGAGGTCTGCTCAAAACCTATGCTCTCTTACGTCCTCGATGCCTGCAGGGCTGTCGGAATAGAAAAAATCTACGTCGTCGTCGGCTTCGGCGCTGACCTCGTAAAAAAGCAATTCGCTGATCAGGACGACATTACCTGGGTCCTCCAGTCTGAGCAGAAAGGTACCGGCCACGCCGTCCTCTGCTGCAAAGAGTATCTTAAGAATTTCGACGGCCTGACCTTTGTTTTATGCGGTGATGGCCCCCTCATCAGGCCGCAAATCCTCGAAGAGCTTTTTCAAAAGCACAACGGCCAAACCGCTGCAGCGCTCGCAACAGCTATTCTCGACGACCCTGCCGGTTACGGCCGAATCGTAAGAAGCAAAACCGGCGACCTCGAAAAAATAGTCGAGCACAAAGAGTGCACCGAAGACCAGCTCAATATAAAAGAAATAAATCCAAGCTATTATTTATTTGACAATAAAGCCCTTTTCGATTCCCTCCAAAAAATTAAAAATGACAATGTCCAGGGCGAATATTACCTGACCGACGTCTTCGAGATTATGCTCAACGCCGGCAAAAAAGTCGCCGTCGTCACCGCCGTCCGACCCGAGGAGGCGATGAGCGTCAATACAAAACAGCAGCTTGACAAAATGAATGAAATTATGTGTAAAAGACTTGAAAACCGGGACACTGACTAAAGGATTGGTTTGATAACCGTTATTTTAAGGATGGATAAAGATGTTTTTGAACGAAAATCTAAAAGTATTTTCAGGCAGCAGTAACGTACAGCTCGCAGCCAAAGTCTGCAAATACCTCGATATCCCCCTCGGCGGTGCTGAAATCGACAGCTTCCCCGACGGCGAAAAAATCATCAGGGTCGAGGACGATGTCAGGGGAAGAGACTGCTACGTCATTCAATCGACCTGTGCTCCTGTCGATACCTATCTTGTTGAGCTGCTCATTTACCTCGACTGTCTCAAAAGAGCCAGTGCCAGGCGTGTTACAGCCGTTATACCTTACTTCGGCTATGCCCGTCAGGACAGAAAAGACGAAGGTCGCGTCCCCATCACCGCAAAACTCGTCGCAAACCTTATCACTACCGCCGGCGCAGACCGCGTCCTCGCAATCGACCTGCACGCGCATCAGTTGCAGGGCTTCTTCGATATCCCGCTCGACCACCTTATGGGTGAGCTTGTCCTTGGCAGATATTTCCGCGATAAAAAAATTGACAACCTCACCGTCGTTTCACCGGACGTCGGAAATATCAAAACCGCTTCCAGGTATGCCTCGCATCTCGGCGGCGAGCTTGCCATCATCCACAAAAGAAGGGTCAGCGGAAGCGAGGTCGTTGCTCAGGAAATTATCGGTGAAGTCAAAAACAGAAATGTCCTTATGTGCGACGATATAATTGCAACTGCCGGTACAATCACCAGCGCCGCAGAACTTGTCAGGCAGAGAGGTGCCAAAAAAATCTTCGTCGGAGCAACCCACGGAGTCTTTGCCGGACAGGCCGTAGAACGCCTCCAGCAGGCTCCTATTGATGAAATCGTTGTAACGGATACTATCCCGTTAGGGCAAGAGGGACAAAAATCTAAAATTATTAAAGTTTTATCAGTTTCTGCTATGCTCGGTGAGGCTATTAAAAGAATACACAGAAATGAATCTATAAGCAGTTTGTTTACTGACGTTTCGTAGTAGTTTGTAAATGTCACTGAACATAAAGTTAAATATGACTTGTTACGTTATGAGGGTATTATGGAAGAAAAATCGGCCTTGAAAGCTGAAATTCGTGAAAACACCGGCTCAACTTATGCCCGGAAAGTGAGAAAGCAGAATCAAATACCGGCAGTTGTTTACGGCCATAAGCAGGACCCTGTCTCTGTATCGCTCGACACGCACGATTTTACCGAAGCCCTGCATCACGGCCAGAGACTTATGGATCTGAAGCTTGGCAGAAAAAAAGAAACCGTTCTCGTCAAGGATATTCAGTATGACCACCTCGGCAAAAATATTATCCACGCCGACCTGATGAGGGTCAGTGCTACCGAGCTGGTCACCGTAACCGTGCCTGTCGAGCTAAAAGGTGTCGCAAAAGGTACGCACGAAGGCGGAATTGTCGAAGTGCATACGGACCGCATTGAAATAGAGTGTAAGGTCACGGACATCCCTGAATCTATCGTCGTCTCGGTTAAGGAGCTTGGCGTCGATGAGCACATCTTTGCCAGGGACGTCCAGCTGCCGCAGAACGTTACCCTTGTAACCGACCCCGACACTCTGCTGGTAAGCTGCGGCATCGTCGCCGCCGCTAAAACCACTGAAGAGGTTGAAGCTGAAGAACCCGTAGCTCCTGAAGTCATTGGCAAGGAAGAAAAACCTGAGGAAAAACCTGAGGAAGAACCTGAGCAAAAAGAGAAAAAATAAAACAGCTTGACGGAAATTTAAAATATGCCGGAACTAAAGTGGTCCACAGTAAGAATTTTAACAGAAGATTGAGGAATAAAACAGCTTGACGGAAATTTAAAATATGTCCGAATTCAAAATGGTTGTCGGTCTGGGTAACCCCGGTGCCGAATATGCTGATACGCGACATAACGTCGGTTTTAAGGTGATAGATTTACTGGCAAAAGATTTGGACCTTGAAGTAAGACGAAGAAAATTTAGTGCTCGTTTCGGCTTGGCCGATTACGCAGACAAAAAGGTAATCCTGCTCAAGCCCTGGCTGTTTATGAATCTTTCTGGACAGCCGGTAGCAGCGGCAGCTGCATTTTACAAGCTCGACCTGGGCAGCCTGCTGATAATCCTCGACGATTTGTGGCTTGAGCCCGGAAGAATAAGATTAAGAGCCGCTGGCTCAGCCGGTGGCCATAACGGATTGATTGATATTATTGAAAAGCTCGGTACAGAAAAGTTCAGCAGGCTAAGAGTCGGCATCGGAAGAAGCGATACTCAGGACGATTACGATTATGTGCTCAGCGAGCCCACCGAACAGCAAAGGCCGTTAATTGAAAAGGCTGTTGAAAATGCTAAAAATGCCGCTGTTTGCTGGCTCGAAAAGGGCATAGAAAAAGCTATGAATGAGTTCAACAGCATTTAATTATTGGTGTAAAAAACTGGTTATGTGATTTATCTGGAGGTAACTGATTTGAAAACTGTCACTAAGAGTAAGCTGTATGAGGCAATGTTCCTCGTGGATTCCGCACTCGCCGCTTCGGATTGGGACGGCATCAATGTCGCTATCAAAAAGATTCTGAAAAAAGAGAAGGCCAAAGTCCTCTATATGAAAAAATGGGATGAAAGAAAGCTCGCTTACGACATCAGGCGCGTCTCGAGGGGAACCTATATCCTGTGCTATTTCAAAGCGCCTGGCTCCGTTATTCAGCAGGTCGAAAGAGACGTGCAGCTCTCCGAGAAAATTATGAGGGTCCTAATCCTTAGAGCTGACCACATAAACGAGAAGGATATTGAAAAGCAAATCCCCGTAGTAACGCCCGAACAAAGACCCGAGCAGGTCACAACGGAAACAGAAAAATCGGCAGGTACCGAGGAGACCTTCCCCGAGCAGGACACTGCCGCCTTCTCTTTCAATGAAGACCTCGAGCAGCCGGACCAGACCGAGGATACCACCGATTACGAAACGAATATCGAAAAAGAGCAGGAACAGACTCAATAAAATAAATTTATAATCGAAAGCGAGGATTAAAATATGAGCAGCTTCAATAAAGTATTGCTGATGGGAAACCTGACGCGTGACCCACAGCTCTCTTACACCCCGAACAATACAGCCGTTGTCGATTTCGGCATCGCCGTCAACCGCCGCTGGACCGGCAGGGACGGCTCGCAGAAAGATGAAACCTGCTTCGTTGACTGCCGGGCCTTCGCAAGAATGGCCGAAAATATAAATAAATATATGACAAAAGGAAAGCCGATTTTTATCGAGGGAAGACTCACATTTGATTCCTGGACCGCACAGGACGGCACCAAGCGAAGCAGGCACAGGGTAACCGTCGAAAACTTCAGATTCGTAGGCCCAGCCGCCGCAGCTTCTGCCGAACAACCTCAGCCGGCCGCAGACGTCACTGACGACAGCGAACCGCAACCGCAGGGCGACGATATACCATTTTGAAAAATATGAATGAGACGATAACTCTCAGCCTTGGAAAATAAAAGGCTTTCTTGACAGGTTTGAATAAGGATAAAATATGAAGAGAAAATTCGACAGAAAAAAACCGGAAGCAACAAGCGCACAGAGAAGAAAAACAGCAGTTACAAGCGTCCGCGAGAGAACCCAATGCCGCTTTTGCAGAAGAGGCCAGAAATACGTTGACTACAAGGATATCGATACCCTCAAAAGACTCTTGACTAATCGCGGTAAGATTTACTCTCGAAAAAGAAGTGGAAACTGTGCGGGCTGCCAGAGAAAGGTAAAAAAAGCCGTCAAAAGAGCGAGGTACATCGCACTGCTGCCTTTCACTACGTAAAAAGTCAGAGATGATAATACTAATCCCTGACCGAATATACTGCTCGCTAACCGCTATTATTAGGAGATTGACAAATGAAGGTTTTGCTTTGTGAAGATATTCAGAAACTCGGCTACTTCGGTGACGTCGTCGAGGTAGCCGAAGGCTACGCCCGAAACTACCTGCTCCCCGAACGCCTCGCCATCGTCCCTACCGAGGATAACCTGCGTTCGCTCGCCGAAGAAAAAGCCAAGCGAGCCGAGCAGCGAATCAAGGAGCATGAGCGCCTCGAATCCGTAGCTGAAAAAACCAAAGGCGCCGAAGCCGTCATCGCTGCCAAGGCCAATGAGCTTGGCCATCTTTTCGGCTCAGTCACCGCCAGAGACATAGCTGCAAACCTGCGCGATCAGGGTTTTGAAGTCGCCGACGAAGTTGTCAACCTCAAGGAGCACATCAAGCAGACCGGCGTTTACACCGTGGACCTGAAATTTACAGATGAGCTTACCGTCCCTGTAACTCTGACCGTTGTCGCTGAAGGACAGCCCATCCCAGCCCCCGAAACTGACGCCGTGGATTCACCAAAGGATAAACAACCCGCCGACGACACATCAGAAAAAAAATAAATTTCGTAATTGTCCTTTTCGTTTAGCTCCCAGGTTTATCCTGGGGGTTATTTTAAAAAATATATAGCCCCCAACTTTATGTTGGGGGTATTTTTTAAAAATTTATAGCCCCGCAATTTATTGCGGGGTCTTTTATCGAATTTATTCGGCGGTTTTATTTATATTTCCCCTTTTCTTTTACCGCAGGTTTTGTGTTTATATTTGACCGCATATTTTCGCAATTAAAACATTCACTTGACAGGGGATATAGATTTTCGGATAATTTCAAGTGTGATTTTTAATATTCGGAGATGACCAATGACTGTCCCTGACAAGGTCTTACAATTAATCGAGAATTTTGAGCGCAATATAGAATCATATAAGAATCAATCCTATAACGAGATGCAATTACGCAGGGAATTCATTGATCCTTTTTTCGAAAGCCTCGGCTGGGATGTATCGAATAAAGCCGGATATGCACCGGCATATAAGGACGTTATTCACGAAGATGCAATTAAAGTTGGCTTGGCAACAAAGGCGCCGGACTATTGTTTTCGCATCGGCGGAGCGCGTAAATTCTTCCTCGAAGCAAAAAAACCGTCAATTGATATAAAAGGTGACCCGCACCCCGCTTACCAGTTAAGACGTTATGCCTGGAGTGCAAAACTGCCTCTTTCAATACTGACAGATTTCGAGGAATTCGCCGTTTATGACTGTCGGACCCGCCCTAAGGAAACCGACAAAGCCCACACCGAACGGATTATGTATTTCACTTACAATAATTATGCCGATAAATGGGACGACATCGCAAAAATCTTCAGCAAAGATGCAATCCTCAAAGGTTCGTTCGATAAATACGCCGCGGCCGCCAAAGGCAAACGGGGTACAGGCACGGTCGATATCGAGTTTCTAAACGAAATAGAAGAGTGGCGCAAAATGCTTGCGAGAGTAATCGCTCTCAGAAACACCTCTTTATCAGTTAGCGAGATAAATTTCACCGTCCAGCGTACTATCGACAGGATAATCTTCCTTAGAATGTGTGAAGACAGAAGTATCGAAACTTATGGCCAGCTTTTAGCATTATCCAGCGGCTCAGATACCTATCAAAGACTGTTTGACGTTTTTCAAAAAGCTGATGCGAAATATAATTCAGGCCTTTTCCATTTCAAAAAAGAAAAAGACAGAGAAAACCCTGATGAATTGACTCCGAATGTTATCATCGATGACAAAGAATTAAAATGGATTTTGCATACTCTCTATTACCCTCAGTGTCCCTACGAATTCTCTGTCCTTCCGCCGGAAATACTCGGAAATGTCTATGAGCAATTCCTCGGAAAAGTTATAATACTTACAAAAGTCCATCACGCAAATATCGAGGAAAAACCCGAAGTCAAAAAAGCAGGAGGTGTCTATTATACCCCCTCATATATCGTCGATTACATCGTTAAAAACACCGTCGGAAAACTCTGCGAAGGTAAAACTCCTAAACAAATCGAAAAAATTAAAATCCTCGACCCTGCCTGCGGCTCAGGCTCATTCCTGCTCGGCGCTTATACTTATATTCTTAATCATATACGCGACTGGTACGTGGAAAACGACCCTGCCAAATACACAAAACAAATCTATCAGGGCAAAGGCGGCCAGTGGTTTCTAACGATTGCTGAAAAGAAAAAAATACTCCTCAATAACATCTTCGGCGTTGATATCGATTCACAGGCTGTCGAAGTTACAAAATTATCACTTCTCTTAAAAACCCTCGAAGGCGAAACAAGCGAGACTATAGGCCAGACCTACAAAATGTTCCACGAACGAGCTCTCCCCGACCTTGCCAATAACATCAAGTGCGGCAACTCCCTCATAGGCCCGGA
>CAYNDE010000023.1:0-16264 GCA_964395535.1 uncultured Pirellulales bacterium | reverse complement strand
CCGCGGTTTTTCATATCTTCAAGAGCACCGCTTTTATAAAGCGCTTTTAAGCTGCCTCCGTGGCCGTCAGGAGAGGAGGCGATTGTGCCTTTATCTGCCAGCAGGATTTTCCCATCCAATCCGAAGTTAGGCATCGTACCCTGCTGAAATATAAATATGTTTTCCTTATTCAGGTTGTAATAAGAGTTCTCCCTGAAGATATCCAGCGTTTGACTGTAATTTATCGGGCTGGTCATAATATACCACGGAATATCCGCATGGTATTTTTCGCAAGCCGCCTTGATAGTCTCTGCGAATATCTGAAACAGCGTTTTATTTCGAACCGGACTGATTGGGTAATCGCCTTTCGGTCCATCAAATCCGAGCCGCGTTCCTTGTCCACCTGCAACGACGAAAGCAGCAACTTTACCTGCCGATATAAGCTGCCGGCCTGTTTTAACAGCTAATTTGTATTTTTGTTGTTGTTCACTGTTTTTCGGCACCAGCGGATAGGAAGGGGCAGGCTGAAATTCAGAAGCCAGCTTCAAAGGAGCCGCCTTTTTCACATATTTCTCAATCCAACGGTCAATTTTTGAAAAGTCCAATCGCCCGATTTCTTCCAGCAGTCTTTGCTTTCGAGCCTCATCCAGCTCGTCCCAGAACATTAGCAGATGCTGCTGATTGTGTTCTATAAGTATTTTTTTTGTGGTCTCGAGTGTTTTTTTATTAACCATAATCCAAGCTTCTCCCGAAGCGAGTCTTCAAAAGCCTTGTTTATAAGCCTATAAGCGGCTTTTTTCAAGCCTTGAAGCGAATTTACAACGGATTTCGTTTGACAAAAAGCATTTTATATGTTATCAAGTAGGATTTAAATATGTGTTTCTGATGAGAAGCTTAAATTTTGTCATAATTGATTTGCATTTTTATAATCGGCTATCCGCCGGAAATCCCCTTTTATAGAAAATATTGAAAGGTTAAACAGTCGATTTTTTTGGATTCATACGTTCGGTCATTCGTCTTTATTAATGAGAACAGTGGTTAAAGGGCGTTTTTTTGGATGAGCGGTCAGACAAAAAACTTGTTACTGCTGCAAAGCGAGGGCAGAAAGAAGCTTATGCTGAACTTGTTAGAAGGTATTACAGGGACGTCTTCGCGGTTTGTTTAGGCATACTTGGAAATGTGGATGATGCAGAAGATATTGCTCAGGATGCTATGCTAACCGGATTTCTAAAAATTAGAAAATTGCACAAAGCAGAACGTTTCGGCCGGTGGGTCTCACAAATTGCAAAGAATCTCTGTATCGATTTACTGCGAAGAAAAAAACACGTCAAGGCTATTTTGGCGGGCCTTCCGATGCAGAGTAACAAGAAAATAAGCCAAAACCAGGATATACACCAATCCATTAGACAGCTGCCTCTGGAGTTAAGGCTTCCACTGGTAATGTATTACTTTGACAACAAAAGCACCAAAAAAATCGCAGAAAAGTTCAATATTTCACATTCAAGTGTATGTAGTAAAATAAAAGAAGCGAGAAAGCAATTGCATAAATTGTTGACTGGAAGGGAGAAATAATGAGCGACAAATGTGACAATTTAAAGGATAAAATCGCTGAGCTTATCAGCGGAACTTTGCCTGACAGCGAGATTAACGCTATACAAGAACATAAAGAACACTGCAAAGATTGCGCCGAATTTGAGCAGGTATTAAGGGCTGAAGACGCATTGCTAACCCATCTCTTTGATGGATTTGACAGGGATTTGGACAGACAACAGGATGAGGTTATAAAAGCAATCGGCTGTTTCAGCTCTACGACTAAAGACCGCATTCTCACAACAATAAGAGCAATAATTGACAATCCTGTTGTTAAATTAGCCGCTGCGGCTGCTGTAATCGCTTTTGTCACCTTCAACTGTGTGCGGGCAATGAGCTGGGTTCAGGAACTGGAAAGGTTTATGAATATTTGTTCTGTTACGATAAAATAAGTCTATGCAAGACGTCTTGAAGCGGCGATAATTGTATAAAATATATATTTTAGATTATGGTGATTTGGGTTTGAATCCACGAAGAAAAAAGGGTTGAAAGGAGAAAAACAAATGAAGAAAAAAGGGTTTACACTGATTGAGCTATTGGTGGTCATTTCGATTATAGCGCTTCTTATGGCTATCCTGATGCCGACTCTTGCTAAAGTAAGAGATATGGCCCGAAGGGCGGTGTGCAGCGCTAATCTCGGCAGCCTGCATAAGTCATTTGTAACCTATGCTCACGACAATCACGAGGATTACCCCCGAGCAGGAGGCAAACGTTCAAGATGGCAAGTCGTAGGAAACGCTCCAGTTTTTTATGCAGAAACCGAAGTATTGGCTTATCAAAGCGGCAGTGGCAGTTACGCGACAATTGGAGCGAGTCTTTACTATCTCATAAAGTATGCGGATGCTGCACCAAAGGAATATCTTTGCGGCGGCGATAGTTTAGCAGTTGAGTTCGAGCTTTCTCTTTATAATGAACTTCTCAAGAGTGAGGCTTCCAACTCCAGCCTCTACAAGACACAAGATATATCCTATGGCTGGGATTTCGGCGGAAAAAAAGGTGGAATACCTGGTAGTGCAGCCGAGGGTGGAATTCCGCCTGCACAGCACTACAGTTACTCTTACCAGATGCCATATGGTGGTGTGACACAGATGTTTTACTCACTGAGTACAAATCGCCAGCCGGAAATACCTGTAATGGCAGACCGGAATCCGTACCTGGTATTAGATCAAGAAGAAAGGCCTCCTTACGAATACGGTACAGCAAGAGAAAAATGGGGCAATTCCCCAAACCACAAGTTTGAAGGTCAAAATGTACTATTCAACGACAGCAGCACGAAATGGCAAACTATACCATATTGCGGGCTTAACGAGGATAACATATATTCGATACAGACTGACTCAGACAACCCCCAGATTGGTACTCCGCCTTCTAGTGTTTTTGACCCTATTAATGCTCTTCCGCAGAACGGTTTTGATTCTCTACTGCTCAACGAAGGTAAACAGGCGATTATCAAATAAGCATTTTCATTGATTTTTCCCTCAGCACCGTATTTGGGCCTGAGTGTGAAATGAAGCGATTTACGTCAAAATACAAAACAGTCGGCAGCTAGCCGTCAGTAGTGTATAGCTTTTCTACGGCATCTAAAAAAGCCGTTTCGCATGGAAATTTTATCGGGAACCGAGCTCTTTTGCCCATTTTGTGGGATAATTAGTAACGATAAGATGAAGAAGGAAGCTAAAAATTTTTTAGAAAATTATGAAAATTCGCCGAAAATTAACTTGACAAAGAATATCTTTCGTGTTAAGTTGTATTTAGATAGCAGACAGGTGAGTTAGTTTATTATAATGTGGTTCGTTATTATATTCCTGTTTTAATATCATATCTTTAAGCCTGCCTGCCAAGAAATTAATGTTTTTTCTGCATGTAAAATCAATTATGACAGAAATTGATTACATTAATATCGTTGGCAAAGCCATTATTAAAAACATTGAACCAGCCGTTTTTGGACGGAATATAATAAAAAGTCGGGGTTCGTAAAAAAATGTTTGCATTTATTTAAAGGATAATAAAAGCGGGTCTGAAAATGGCTGGATACGAACCTCGAGAAAAATAAAGGAGAGAAAAAATGAAAAAGAAAGGTTTTACATTAGTTGAGCTGTTGGTCGTTATCGCGATCATAGCGATGCTGATGGGCATCTTGATGCCAGCCCTTGGAAGGGTGCGTTTTATTGCCCAGCGGGTCGTCTGCGGCACCCACCTGTCAAGCTTAGGCAAATCGATGCTCACATATGCAAACGACTACGACCAAAAATATGTGCGAGGCGGAGGCAAAGACAGCTGGTGGGGACCACTATCAGGTTCAGAGGGATGGGACTCCAGAAGCTTACCACCACCCGACCCACCACCAGGTCAGCCAGGTGCTTTCGGCGGTTGGACGAATTGTTCGGCGACAATCGGTTCCTGCTTGTATCTCCTGGTTAAGTATGCTGACGCAGGAACCAGGATATTCATCTGCGGTGGTGACACCCTTGCAAGGGAATTTAACCTCCAGGACTACCCAGGTCACACTGTCTATAAAAATGACACTACAGAGGCCTGGGATTTCGGTGGACCAAGTAATACTATAGGTAATCCGCCCGCACAGCACTACAGCTACGCTTACCAGTCACCCTTTGGCACCATCGAGACCACATATTATCCTTTAACCCCTTATGCTGATTCTGATATGGCTGTAATGGCTGACAGGAGCCCTTATTTGGTTCTCGAAACTGACGCAACGGCACTTATTTATTGGTATGGAGGCACAAAAGAAGAGGAAAAAAGGGGAAATTCTACAAACCATCGTTCCGAGGGACAGAATGTATTATTTAACGACGGAAGCGTCAGATATGAAGAAAAACCTTACTGTGGTGCTGACCGCGATAACATCTATACGATGCAGACAGCCACTACACCAAAGGAATGCGGTGCAGTCCCGCCCGCTTGTTTTGAAGCAGGTCCACCTACTCCGGCTTCTCCGTCATTAGCTGTTCCACAAAGTAAAACTGATTCTGTCCTCATAAATGAAGGTGAAAAACAAAGAACGGCAAGAAAGAAATAAAGGCTAAGGATTACGGCAGTTAAGAAAGGTACCAGCTCAAACAATGACGCTTTGAATGTACGAATTTCAGGTGGCCGGGTGCTTAAAACTTTGTTCGGCTCTTAACAAGCGGCCTTGAGAATATTTTCTCAAGGCCGCTTATTTTGTTTTCGGTCCTGCCGTTTCACTCAAGACATTCTCAAATAACGCTTTACAGCAGCAAAATAATTTTGTTTTTTTTCTCATATTATGCTAAATTGCTTGCCTCTTTTATGGAATTCGGTTATGGGTCAAACGCTGATTTACAAAATACTATCTGACCATCTGGCCGAAGGTACTCTCGCCGCCGGCCGGGAAATTGCTATACGAATCGACCAGACACTCACACAGGATGCCACGGGCACAACAGCTTTTTTACTTTACGAGTCGATAGGTAACGGCAGGGTAAAAACCGCTCTTTCGGTCAGTTATATCGACCATAATATCAGCCAGTTCGGCCCGGAAAATCATAACGACCATTTGTATCTGCAAACGGTCGCTGCCAAAGCCGGTGTTTATCACTCAAGGGCCGGCAATGGTATCTGCCATCAGGTTCATCTCGAACGGTTCGGCAGGCCCGGAGCAACACTGCTCGGCAGCGATTCACATACACCTACTGATGGAGGTATAGGGGCGTTGGCTATTGGTGTCGGAGGTCTTGATGTGGCGGCAGCTATGGCGGGCGGGCCTTTCTATCTGAGATGTCCAAAAGTGCTCGGCGTAAAGCTTGCAGGCCGGCTTAATGACTGGGTCTCGGCAAAAGATATAATTCTCAAACTACTCAGCATTTTCACTACCAAAGGCAATGTCGGATGGGCAATAGAGTATTTCGGCGACGCAGTTTCTACCCTTTCAGTGCCGCAAAGAGCAACAATTACAAATATGGGCGCAGAACTGGGTGTAACAACGAGCATCTTTCCAGCCGACGAACAAACCAGAAAATTTCTCGCCGCCCAAAAAAGAGATGCCGATTTTCGAGCTTTGGCTGCAGACCAAGACGCTGAATACGACAGAATAATTGAAATTAATCTCTCTGAGCTTGAACCGATGGCTGCTTGTCCTTCTTCTCCGGACAATGTCAAGACAGTAGCCGAAATTGCAGGCTCTAAAATAAATCAGGTAGTTATCGGCAGCTGCACCAACTCCAGCTTCACAGACTTGATGATGGTCGCGAAAGTCTTAAAAGGCAGGCACATAAACAATATGGTGGAATTCGCTATCGCACCCGGCAGCAGACAGGTCCTGAATATGCTCGCTTCGAACGGCGCTCTTGCTGATATCATAAGTGCCGGTGCAAGGATTCTCGAATCAGGCTGCGGGCCCTGTATAGGCCAGGGATTTTCTCCTGCTGACGGCGTCGTAAGCCTGCGAACATTCAATAGAAATTTTGCCGGCCGAAGCGGAACAAAAAATGACCAGATTTTTTTGGTCAGCCCTGAAACCGCTGTCGCTTCAGCCCTAACAGCAAAGATAACCGACCCTCGCGATTTGCCGAAACTTTTCGAACTTGAATACCCAAACTTCCGGATGCCTGATGAATTTATCGTTGACGACAGTATGATAGAAAAACCTCCGAATATAAAAGACGCAGAAAAAGTTAAGGTTATTCGAGGCCCGACAATCGTTGTTCCCGAGGCACCTTCGCCGCTGCCTCAATCGCTCAAAGGACAGGTGCTTATAAAACTCGGCGACAAAATAACAACCGACTACATTATGCCGGCGGGAACTTTCCTTAAGTTTCGCTCGAATGTGCCGGAGTATTCCAAATATGTCTTCAACTGCTTCAACGAGCAAAATCAGCCGACTTTCGTTCAGCGCACGCTCGAATTAAAGAAAAAAGATACTGCCGGCATTATTGTAGCCGGCCTCAGTTACGGCCAGGGTTCATCAAGAGAACATGCTGCGCTTTGCCCGATGTATCTCGGCGTTCGGATTGTAATAGCCAAAAGCATTGAGAGGATTCACAGGTCAAACTTAATTAATTTTTGCATCGTTCCGATAGAATTTGCCGACAATAACGATTATGGAAAGATAAACACAGATGACCAGCTGGAGATAAACGGTCTTTTGGAAGCGATAAAAATCGGTGATAAAGTGACCATTATTAATAAGAGCAGCTCATTTGAATTTGTCGGCAATCTCAGCCTATCCGACAGGGAAAGGCAAACTCTGCTGTCGGCAGGTTTATTGAACTTAACACGTAAAAAAGCAAATGAGTGAAAGAATTATAGCTATTTTCGGCAGCGGCGGGTCGCAGCCCGATGACGACGCTTTCAAATTAGCCGAAAAAATAGGCCTGCTGCTGGCAGAAGCAGGTTTTACAATCATTAATGGCGGATACGGCGGCACAATGCTCGCAGCAGCAAAAAGCTCCTCGCGGGCCGGCGGCAAAACCATCGGTGTTACCTGCAAAGCCTTTGGAGCAGGCAGGGCCAATAAATATATCAGCAGAGAGATTGTAACCGAGACTCTCGATGAGCGGCTCTTTACCCTGATAAAAACGGCACAGGCATATATTGTCCTGCCGGGCTCAACGGGAACCCTGCTGGAGCTGGCAAAGGTGTGGGAATTAAAAAATAAAGGCTTTATAAACAATAATAAACCTGTTATACTGCTCGGCGGTTTCTGGAAGCCTCTTGTTGATTTAATGAAGGCCGAGGATGCCGGGTGCATACAATACATACAGATAATCGAAGAACCGGAGAGGGTAATAGAAACTCTAAAACAAATATTTGATTAATGCATTTTTTAAACGGGATAACTTATGTTAAAAAAATCATTGTTAATAATTTTAATAGCTTCAGCACATCTCACAGCTTTTGCTCAACAGCCTAATCCAAACGCCCTCCTGCGAGACGGCATGGCATTGAGCGGCGTTGACGGAAAACTGATTATCCCTGATACCAACGGCACATATTATCTCAGGCTTGATAACAACCTTAGAGATGATAAAGCAGTCATTACAGGCGGAACAAATGTCGAGCTGCTGCTGTCTATAAGTCTTGAAAAAATGGCTGACAATATAAAACAAGATCCCGAAACTGGTTTTCGCGTCTGGGGCAGGGTTACAACCTATAAAAGAAAAAACTATTTCTTCATAGATAACTACCTGCCTGTCGGTCAAATCAGAAAAATCGAAAACAAACCCTCACAAAAGCCACAGAAAACACAAGCCAGCAAGCCCGACGATGAACTCCAATTGCCTGCTCATGTCCTGGAAAAACTGACTGCCGAAAAAGCTATTCGTCCGGCACAAATACAAACAGGACTGAACTTCGAACAAAACTATGCCCTTGCCGACAGGACCGGATTCATACTAAAACAGCCCGATGGCAGAGCCGTCTTTGTTCTTGATGCCCTCGGCAGAAACCGCGAGAATATTTCAATACCATTGCTGCCCTGCCGGACACTTGAGATTGCCTGCCAGAAACAGTCGGCTGAGCTCGAGCAAATCCGATTCAAGGTGGCCGGCACCGTTACAAAATATAAAGGCAGCTATTACCTGCTCCTCCAGCGAGCGAGACGTGCTTACAGCTACGGCAATTTTGGAAGATAGGAGTACAATATGGCCGGCAATCTTGCCAAAATCCTTATCCCGTCCTCAGATACTAAATGGCATCAAAAAATAAGGGACCTTCACAAAAAATTATTCGAAGCGTCATATTTCCTTCCCGACGATGAAAGATATGAGCAGCTAATGAAAATACTTAGTGCCGTGCGAAAGCGGCAGGACCAGGCTTTAATTGAATTTACCGATAAATTTGACAAAGTAAAACTGACAGCTTCAAAATTCAGAGTCAACAGCCGACAGTTAGAAGATGCGCACAGCAGTATAGACAAGGATTTATTGTCGGCTATACGTAAATCGATTGACAATGTCAGAAAGTATCAGCAGAAAATATTTATAACCGATAAATCGAGTTTCAGCAACGGTGCCGGAATAAAATATACTCCAATAAAAAGGGTCGGCATTTGTGTACCGGGTGCATCAGCTCCGCTACCCTCGACCGTGATAATGACAGCGGTTCCCGCCCAGGTGGCGGGTGTCAAGGAAATTGCCGTAATCTCACCACCAAGATACCAGGGCAGTATCCATCCTGTAATTTTGGCGGTTTGTTATGAACTTGGTATCGATGAAGTCTATCGAATCGGCGGCTCTCATGCAGTAGCCGCTTTAGCTTACGGCACGCAGACAATTAAAAAGGTTGATAAAATCGTCGGCCCGGGAAACACCTGGGTGCAAATGGCAAAAAAACAAGTCTTCGGCCTCGTGGACATCGATTCGATAGCAGGGCCGAGCGAGATCTTGATAATAGCCAACGACAAAGCCAAGCCTGCCTGGCTCGCTGCCGATATGCTAAGCCAGGCTGAGCATTCCCCCGGCAGTGCCGTCCTGTTTACCGACTCGCAGCGATTGGCAGAAAACGTGCTCGCCGAACTCGAAAAACAGGTTAAAAAACTGGACCGCTCGCAGCAAACGATAAAGTGCCTTGAGGATTTCAGTGCAATAATTGTTTTCGAAAATATGGATGATTGTATCTCACAGGCCAATAATTTTGCACCTGAGCATCTTGAAGTCCAGTGCGGCAAACAAAGCAAAATAATTGCCGAAAAAATCGACAATGCCGGCGCAATCTTTATCGGCGATTATACTCCTGTTGCCGTCGGTGACTACTGGGCGGGCCCGAGCCATACCCTGCCAACCGGTATGACCGCAAAATTCTTCAGTGCTCTCAGCAGCAACGATTTTATCAAGTCAACCAGCATCATCGAATACGACAAGGACAAATTAGCTCAAAGCGCCGCAGATATTATTCGGCTGGCACAAATCGAGGGACTCGATGCCCACGCTAAAAGTGTACAAATCCGCCGGAACAAATAACTCTCACCGCAGGCTATATTCCCCACCGCAGCCTTTCCTGATTTCGCCAGTAAAATCGCCCGAGAAGATGCGCGGTTACCAGCGAAAGGTAGATAATTACCAATGGCAGCAGAAGATTTAGAATTACCGAAGTAGAGGTGACTGAAAAAATCCGTACTATCAGCCAGCCCAAGATGGAAAACAGAAAAAGCAAGCCAAGGTATTGAAAAAATGTGCTGAAGATTGAGCCTATCAGCAGAATCGGATTAAGGCCGTTGATAGAATCAAACATAATAACTGCCAGAAATCCCATCGGAAAAAATAAAACGGCAAATCCAAACAGAAGCCAGAAAATAAAATCCGTACTTCCCGTTGTGTAATAGTAAATAAGCATCGGGGCAGAAAAGAACAGAAGGCAGATAACCACCTTCAATGTTTGAAAGAACATATCCCCGATTGTGGGAGAGCTTACAAGCACATCCGGTGCACGAATATTGCCTTCGGCACTGTCGCGGACGCAGTGACAAAGATACCAGTACATATACAATCCAACGACAATATTGATAAAAAAGCCGGGTATGGATACAAAAAATCCGAACGGCCCGAGTAAATACGCCACCAAGCCGATAAGCAACGGAATTGAAATAACAATTCCAATAATTATCACAGCCGGTGCACTGATTGGGTAAAGAAATATATCTATAAACCAGGGGAACTTACGCTGCCCCACCGGCTCGCTTTCTGCGGCTGTTGCTAATCTTTCCTCAAGACTCTGAAGCTCGTGGCTGCGTCTATCAGTAATACTGTCGGAAACAACCGGCTTCTCGCCGGCTCTATCCTTCTGGGGAGAATCAAGAAACGTCAGATTTAAGCCGGGCTTTTCCAGCTTGTCTTCGAGTTCGGCGATTTCCTGAGGGCTCGTTTGTGTCCTTTCGGTCTCAAATTCCAGCTTAAAATCTGCAGGAACTACCAATATAGCCTTACATTTCGGACATCTGCCTTTTTTGCCGGCTTGTGCTTCGCAAGCGGCTATTCTTTGCCCGCAGTTTTTGCAGTCAAACTTTATCATAGCGAAAATCTGTCACTTATAAGAAAATGCAGGTTTATTTTATCCTGAGAATACAAATATTTCAATATCCTGCTTTTCAGGGAATTTTATATTTAACATAAAGCTTTTTTTTGTAAATTGGTGTTTTAAAATTTTGACAAAATGATATAATTATCTGTATAATATGTTTGTTGCAAACCAAAGGGGAAGTAAGTCGAGCGAACAGGGCAGCAGAATATGAAAAGCAGCAGGGTAGGCAGAATTGTGCAAATCTTAACTACCTTACAGGCAGGCAAAAACTGTACTGTGGATGATTTGGCAAAAATCTTCGGAACAAGCCGCCGTACCGTATTTAGGGACCTCAAGGAACTGCAGCTTATCGGTGTCCCATATCACTACGACTCCAAAAACGGCAGTTATACCATAGACCCCGAATTCTTTCTGCCTCCTATAGACCTGAACCTCCAGGAAGCGCTAAGCCTTCTTCTGCTGGTGCACAAGGTAAGCCATCAGATGCAGATACCTTTTAAGAACTCTGCACTTCTTGCCGCGCTGAAAATTGAAAACAATCTGCCCGCAAAAATAAGGCGATACTGTAATACATCTTTACGCAGCATATCTACCAGGCTTAATCCCCAGGCACCGATGAGACTGCTCGACAAAACCTTCGAAAGTCTGCAGAAGGCCATCGAAAAAAAACGTAAAGTTCACATCCGTTATAATTCTCTTTTCGAAGGCGATACTATAGAATTGGACCTTGACCCTTATCATCTATTGTACAACCAGCGGGCATGGTATGTCCTGGGAATGTCCGCACTGCACAAAAGTATGCGAACTCTCAAACTAAGCCGAATCAGAGAACTCCGGATGCTCGATAAATGTTTCGTCGATGGAGAGCACTTCAGCCTTGACGATTATCTCGGCAGAGCCTGGTCGATGATACCTGAAGGCAAAATCTATAATATTAAGCTGCGCTTCTTACCCAAAGTTGCCGCCAACGTAGCCGAAGTACAATGGCACAGCACACAAAAGGTTACTTACAACAAAGACGGCTCTGCCATTATTGAGTTCCGCATTGACGGGTTGGGAGAAATATCCTGGTGGGTACTCGGCTACGGCGACCAGGTACAGGTACTCGCCCCAAAAGCTCTTCGTAAAAAAATTGTCTCCGCCGCTGAGAATATAATTAACCTGAACAAGCAAATATAGTACTCATACGCTATACTCGGAAAGCAAAACGACAACTTTTCTTATCTTGCCTTGCAGCGTGATAGTTATAAAAGCTTTTTGTCAACACTCCTTACCACCAGAATACAGGGCATGCGTCGTTACCATGGCTCCCAAAGGGAAAACGATCTTCCATTTTGTTAAAAGGACGCCACTCAACGTGACCATCGGCAAAACCTATATTACCACCTGCAGCCTTTCTCTCATTCAGCACATGATTGCTGCAGTCTGGATTCCCCAAACCGGGCATGCCGCCGCACGTTACCTGTGCAAAGTTGCCGTTAGGATAATCATCCTGTGGCCATACACCACTCCTTCTGTCGCTCAAAGTCGTATCTACTACAAGCTCGGCCTTAGAGGGTTGCTTAATGTCTATCCTTCTAAGGAACTCCTTAGCAGGTTCATTATTCTGATCATACCAAATCCCCTGAGGGCTCCATGGGCCCCACCAGAGGAATACATAACCAATAACATGAAACGGATTTGCATCGTAATACCCAAACTCCCAAGCTTCTCTCATATATTTTCTTTGCATCGGATTGCCTGGGCAATAAAAAACAGGCTGTACCGGGATATCTCGGAAATTATCACCATATTTGGCTACATCTATACCCAAATTTTTCAGGTGGGTATTGGCAGCTTCAACGGTCATATCCCAAATCCAATTACCTCCTCGTAATACGGGAAGCCGCCCATCGTGTTCATCAGCGTAAATTATAGAACCCACAAGGTGCTGATGTATATCATTGGAACATGCTGCCCGCAGAGCCTGTTCTTTTGCCAAACGCAGCGCCGGTATTAATATCGACAGCAGCAAAGCAATAACAGCTATCACGACCAAAAGTTCGACCAATGTAAAGGCTTTTTTACTTCTCATAATACATCCTTTCGAAAACGTAAGGTTAAAAAAGACTTTCCCAAAAATAAGTTTTACAAAGAAAAATCCTGCTCAAATTTCCCAATTTTCTTAGCTTACCATATTAATTTTCATCAGTCAAGCGATAAAAAACAGTGAAACACACACAAAAGGCCCTTATTTTACCTTTCTCTGCAGCATTTTAGCCTGCAGTCTTATCAACTCTGATGCTGTAACAACATCAGTTCTAAAATCACCATATATCACCCGGTAGCTGTCTTCAGAAATCTTCCAGTGCATTATTAGCGCATCCTTATCTCCTCCTTCAACACCTTCACCGTAATACACCGCTTCTCTGCCATCCTGAAAAAAGTCGCTGGATCCCGGCAAACCTGCCAGCATATTTTTGCTGCTCGCCATCTCGCCTTTTAGCAAGTATTCTACAAGAAACTTACCATCCTGATATAAACCATCACTATTTGAAGCACCATCCGGCCAAAAGGTTATACCTATAATCATCGCTGCAATTATAACTGCTGCCGCCGCGAGCTTGTTTACCCTTAAATCTATCATTATTCTTATAGTATCCAGGCCTCCCCTGTGTCTGGACAACTCGGCTGGAATCGTGCCTTTAATATCTTCTGCAAGGCCCGGACGCACAGGTTCCCCCGTCCGCTCAGTCAATTCGTTTAATAAATTTTCCAGCCTGTCTTTTTCCATTATCATATTCAGCCTAAAGCAAAGTAATCTTATTAATATACTTTAACATCCCAAAATACCCTATGAGCCAACTACCTTATCATTTTACTTCAACTCTTTTCTTAGAAAGCTTAATGCCCTGTTTAACCTGCTTTTGAAAGTGCCTTTTCTTATACCCAGCGCATCGGATGATTCACTAATTGTCAAATGCTGCATATAATGTAAAACAATCGTCTGTCTCAGCTTTAACGGCAATCTTCCAACTGTATCTGTCAACCTGACAAGCTGCTCATTGCGCTCAACCGCGCTTAACTCATCCTCACCGGACGCTTCCATATCAAAATCAGCTAAGCTCACATCGCCTCTGCCTCCGTGCTTACGCCAGTACAGCTTTGAAACATTGCCGGCAATGTGATACATCCAGCTCTTCAGGGCTCTGCCGCTTCGCAATTGCCCTATATGCTTCCAGACCTGCAGAAAGCATTCCTGCGTCAGGTCCTCGCTCACATCACGGCTGTGACCAAGCCTGCGCATACACAGGTAAATCTGCTCATAATACTTGTCAACGAGCTCAACCGCAGCTGCCCGTTCACCAGCTTGTAATCTTCCCGCAAGTGTTTCTTGCTTTTCCAAGTTGCCGTCCTTCCTCATAGGCTTTCGGGCTTACTTGTCCAACTTTTATGATGCGCAAAAACCGCCCTCTGTTCTGTTAGTTCTGCTATTTTTTTACTTTTTTCAATAAACTTAACTGCCTAAAAGTACATCCATCAGTGCCGCTATCTTCATTTCCAAACCCGGACTACCTTTCCGGCAAACGGAATTTTGCTGTTTTTAAGAAAATTTTGCAAGCTGATTTTACCTCAAAGCAACTTTTCCGTCTCACCTTGAGAATTAGCCTTTATTTTGCGTTGGGGCATAGGAAGATGTACTTTTAACAAAAACCGCTTCCAGGAAAATCTAAACACAAGGCCATTAAAATAAAGTTTAATACTTAATAAGTATAAGCAGCGCATAAAAAAGGCCGGAATTTGCACTTCCCGGCCTTTCTGAGACAGTTCTTAATATATATTGCGACTTTATAAAAATCTTATACTGTCTCAATGCAGAAACCAAAACTGACGAAGAAAAGACTTCTATTACATAGGTAATTATATTATATCTCGTCGAATTATTGCAAGCTTTTTTTCAAAAAATTTGTGAATTTTTTCAAATTTCCCCAGAAAAGCCGGTTTTTAGGCGAAAAATCCACCTCCTCAGGCTAAAACCCCCCGCCATAAGAGCCTCAATTAGGGCGATTTTTGCAAATCTTTACAGCAACACCTACTTCCAAAAAACTGACTTTGGACACTTTATTGGAATATGAGCCTTTTCTTTGATTGTCTCATATTAGATGCTCAAAAACTCTAAAATTACTTGCAACCGCCTCGGAACAGGCTTAAAATCCACCTTTTAATCTTAAAAGAGGAGAAATTATGTTAGCCAGACTCCACAGCGTCACCCTTGAGGGAATAGATGGAATTATCTGCGAGGTTGAAGTCGATGTCGCTCGCGGCGGTTTCGAAAAAACTCTCATCGTTGGGCTGCCCGATGCAGCAGTGAAAGAGAGCACCGAACGCGTCAAAAGTGCAATTATAAATTCCGGTTATAAATATCCAAGAACTCAGTCTGTGGTCAACCTTGCTCCCGCCGACATCAAAAAAGAAGGCCCGGCATTCGATTTGCCTATCGCTTTGGGAATGCTTATGGGAAGCGGGGTATTCACCAGTCACATTGCCAGGGATTGCATCATTGTTGGTGAGCTCGCTCTTGACGGCAGAGTCAGGCCGGTGAAAGGTGTTTTAAGCATGGCGATGACCGCAGCAGCCAACGGCTACAGAGCAATTATTGTGCCTCTTGAAAATGCCGCCGAAGCCGCCGTTGTTAGCGACATAGAGGTTTACGCAGTCGGCTCATTGGCACAGGCGGTCGGCTTTCTGAATGGACAATTACCTCTGGAAACCACCACTATCGACATCGAAAAGATATTTAACATCGAAAGCCGATACGATGAGGATTTTTCCGATGTAAAGGGACAGGAGTCCGTCAAGCGGGCGTTGACCATTGCTGCAGCCGGCGGCCACAATATCCTGATGCTCGGACCGCCGGGTGCCGGAAAAACTATGCTCGCTCAGAGGTTGGCTACGATTATGCCGCCGCTGACACTGACAGAGTCGCTCGAGACAACACGCATTTATTCTTCGGTCGGCTTATTGCCGAAAGGCAAGGCTCTGATGGCTACAAGACCAATACGCTCACCGCATCACACGGCAAGCGGCCCTGCTCTCGTTGGCGGCGGAACCTTTCCAAGACCGGGAGAACTATCGCTTGCCCACCACGGAATTTTATTTCTCGACGAGTTCACCGAGTTCCCGCGAAATGTTCTCGAAATGATTCGTCAGCCGCTCGAAAACGGCACCGTTACCGTATCTCGGGCAAAAAGAACTATAACTTACTTTGCCAGCTTCCTGCTTGTTGCCTCCTGTAATCCCTGCCCGTGCGGCTTTTACGGCTCGAGCGCCAGAAGATGTAAATGCACACCCGGCCAGATAGAGCGCTACTTATCGAAAATCTCAGGCCCGCTTATAGACAGAATCGATATGCACATAGATGTCCCCGCGGTAACCTTCACCAAACTGCGTTCGAAAACACTTCAGTCGGACTCTGCCGGCATAAGAAAAGAGGTAACAAAGGCAAGGTCCATTCAGACGAAGCGATTCAGTGACGGCAGGGTGACGACAAATGCCCGCATGAATCACAAACAGGTTCGAAAGTTCTGTGAGCTCGATTCGCCTTCTGAAATGCTTCTCAAGCAGGCAATGACCGAATTCGGCCTCTCCGCACGTGCACACGACAAAATCTGCAAGACCGCCCGAACCATAGCCGACCTGGCCGATTGCGAAAAAATCG
>CAYNDE010000022.1:0-16285 GCA_964395535.1 uncultured Pirellulales bacterium | reverse complement strand
TGTTAGGCTGTACGATTGACGATGCAGCAGGCGAGGCATTTGATAAAGTTGCTGCAATACTAAAATTGCCCTATCCAGGTGGGCCTGCAATAGAAAAAATCGCAAAAAAAGGAAATCCCGAAGCGATAAAATTTCCCCGCACAATGCTCGGCAAAGGTTCCTTGGATTTTTCCTTCAGCGGCATTAAGACCGCTGTACTCTATTATTGCAAAGGCCAGGATATGAAAGGCGAAAATAAGGTCGATTCGATGAGCGAAAAAGAAATCGCCGACATCGCAGCTTCTTTTCAGGCGGCGGTCGTCGATGTACTCGTTGAAAAAACGAAACTGGCAGCAAAAAAAACAAAGGCTGCGACAATCCTGCTGGGCGGCGGCGTCGCTGCAAACTCGATTTTAAGAAACGAGCTTCAAAAAATGTGCAATGAGCTTAGGCCGGCAGCGAAACTTTTCGTCGCTGAGAAACAATATTGCACAGACAACGCAGTTATGGTAGCCTCTTTAGCCTATCATAAGTACAAGGCAGGGATTTTTGCCGACCTGACAATTGAACCGAAAGCTCATAGTGAATAAAAAAAAGTGCAGAAATGGATGCCGAACAGCTAAAGAAATTATTAGAACAGGTCAAAGGCGGTGAAATTAGTATTGACGAGGCCGTCGAAAAGTTACGCCATTTGCCGTTTGAGGATTTAGGCTTTGCCAGAATCGACCATCACCGCCAGCTCCGCAGAGGATTTGCCGAGACAATCTACTGTCCCGGTAAAACGGCTGAACAGGTTGCCGAAATCTTCTCGAAGATGGCTGAAAAAGGCAGCAACATCCTCGCTACCCGTGCTACGGAACAAGTCTATCAAGCCGTTGCGAAAAAGATTCCAGACGCACGATACGAAAAAGATGCGAGGGCAATCGTACTCGAGCAAAAGCAGCTAATGCCGAGTAAAAATGCGATACCGATTGTCACTGCAGGTACAGCTGATTTACCCGTGGCAGCGGAGGCGAAGGTTACCTGCGAGATTATGGGCCAGAAGACCGAGCTTATCTGCGACGTAGGTGTAGCAGGACTGCACCGAATTATAAACAGTCTGCCGAAACTGCAAAATGCAAATGTCATTATCGTCATAGCCGGTATGGAAGGTGCGTTGGCCAGCGTCGTAGGCGGACTCGTAAGCTGCCCGGTGATTGCCGTGCCCACAAGCGTCGGTTACGGGGCCAGCTTCGAAGGCCTAAGCGCCCTTTTGACAATGCTGAACTCCTGCGCAGCGGGAGTCACAGTTGTTAACATCGACAATGGATTTTCTGCCGGCCTTACCGCGACGTTAATAAACAAAAGAATCGAACAAAGGAACGATTAATATGGAAATAATCGAGACTATTCCAAAATTTCAAACGAGAAAATCCGACGCTCACAAGGGCGACTTCGGAAAGATATGTATCATAGGCGGCAGTATCGGTTTCAGCGGAGCAGCAGCTCTTGCGGGACGTTCCGCCCTGCGGGCAGGCGCAGGGCTGGTACGTGTAGCCGTACCAAAATCTGTTTTGCCAATCGTCGCTTCAATCGAGCCGTCCTATACAACTATCGCCCTTGCGGAAGACAGTCAGGGCCGAATTTCAAAAAAGGCAATCAACCAAATCTTAACCGCTGTTGAGGAAAATGACGTCCTTGCCTTCGGGCCGGGTGTCGGTGTAAGTAGTGAGCTGCAGCAAACCCTTTATACTCTTATCACTCAGCAGAAAAAACCGATAGTAATCGATGCTGACGGCCTGAACAACCTTGCAAAAATAACAGATTGGACCGAAAAACGAAAAGCAAAACTGATAATTACGCCCCACCCCGGCGAAATGAAAAGATTGTGGTCCGGTCTTTTCAGAGAAACTATGCCGGCGGACCGTCAAACACAGGCAGCAGAATTAGCCCAGCGTAGCGGAACAATCGTAGTATTAAAAGGCGCAGGCACTGTCGTAACTGATGGAGAAAAAGTGTATATAAACAAGACGGGCAATGCTGGCATGGCAACTGCCGGTTCTGGCGACGTCTTGACAGGCTGTATCACAGCACTTACAGGACAGGGCCTGAGCAATCTCGATGCCGCTATTCTCGGCGTCTATATTCACGGCCTGGCCGGTGACATCGCTGCCGAAAATAAAGGCCAAGTAAGCCTAATCGCTACCGATATAATCGACGCATTACCCCAAGCCTTCCAAAAACATCAAGGTTAATTCGAACAGTTACAAGCGGTTTGCATCTTGATAATATGTAAAACACAAAGTTTTATTCTGTTTTAATTGTTATTGAATCTGATTCGAGAGCCGGCGCATTTGCCCTTAGAGTAACTGTGCCCACCTGTTTCGTTGACTGCAGGATTAGCAGTCCCCTGCCCTGCCAGCTCGAATGCGTTGACGCCTGATGGGATTCGTGGCCGTTCGGATTACCATTACCCACGCCTATAATCTTCGCAGGTCCCTGGACCTCGAATGTTACCGGCACCTGAGCATCCGGAATGAGAATACCTTCGGCATCGACTATGCGAAATTCGATATGAGCTATGTCCCTGCCATCGGCGATTAACTGTTTCGTATCCGCCAGCAGCTTAATCCTCTCGGCTTTTCCCGCTGTTTGTAAACTGTACTCGTAAACCACCCTGCCGTTACGTTTTCCCACGGCTTTTAATGTGCCGCTCTCAAACGGCACCTGCCAGCTCAACGTACGTCCCCTGGCGTCACTGCTGGTTTGGGAAGACAAAGATTTACCATTTAGAAAAAGCTCTACCTCGTCGCAGTTGGTATAACAATACACCCTGATTTGCTCGTCTTGCTGCCAGTTCCAGTGCGAGTTAACCAAGCGTCGGCGGCGCGACGAAGATTCTTGTCCCTCTGTCCTCACCCTGCCTCGACAGGCCAGATAGACCATCGGCTCGTCTGTCCAGATGCTCTGTCGAAACCAGGCCTGCGGCTTTTTAAATCCGCACAAATCACACAAGGCGCGGGGCCAGGACCTGTTAGGCCAGGCGTCTGCTTCGCCTAAATAATCAATTCCCGTCCATATAAATTGACCGGAAATATAATCATTATCTTCCACAGCTTCCCAGGCAGACAGTGAGCTGCTGTTCTCACTGCCTATAATGCAACGGCTGGGATAATCATTATGGTCTTGTGCATAGCGAGTCTCCTGATAATTATAGCCTGCAACGTCAAAAAGCTGCGCAAATCCCACAGCATTGGAAACCGACACATCTGCCATTGCCGCTGTCACCGGCCGGGTGACATCAAGCTCTTTAACCGCCTCAACCAAAATCTTTCCATACTTTGTCAGATTTTCCGCCGATGGTCTGTTCGGCTCATAACGCTCACCAAGCAACGGATGAGAGAAAGGGTCGTTGGGATAATCAACTTCATTTGCGATGCTCCAGAGAATAATCGACGGATGATTGCGGTCGCGTCTGACCATATCCTGAATATCGCGTACCGCCCACTCGTCGAATGCTTCGTTGAAACCCGCCTTACTTGCGGTGCCTACATTGCGGCCCTCAATCCATTTGTTCTTTCCCGGAGTAAACTCATCAAATGCCTCGTCCATAACAACGAATCCCATCCGGTCGCACAAATCCAAAAATTCAGGTGCCGGCGGATTGTGACTTGTTCGAATTGCATTGACACCGATTTGTTTCATTAATTCCAGACGGCGTTCCCACAGCTTTACCGGCACCGCGGCACCGACACAGCCGCCATCATGATGAAGACAGACGCCTTTAATTTTTATATTCTTGCCGTTCAGGAAAAATCCTTTATCAGGGTCAAAGCGAAACTGCCGAATGCCAAAAGGCGTAACCGTACCGTCAACAATCTCACCGCCTATTTTTATCGTACTTTTAAGTTGATACAAATACGGCGACTTAATATCCCAGAGCTGCGGATTACGAATGAAGAAGTGCCAAGTAATTTTTCGCACTTTCAGGGGTAGTGTATGTGTCGTCGTCTGGCTGGCAACAATTTTTCCCTTCCGGTCTATGATGTCCCATTGCAGCTGAAAGGCTCTGCGGTCTTCGTAATAGTTATTTACGGTGGTCTCAATTTTAACCTGCGCTCTCGATTGTTCGATAACAGGCGTGGTGATGTAGGTTCCCCAATGAGCAATATGCAGCGGGTCCGTTATTCTCAGGCGGACATTGCGATAAATACCAGAACCGGTGTACCAGCGTGAATCAGCGAACTGCGAATGGTCCACACGAACGGCGATAACGTTCGTCTCGGGTGCAAAGTTTATATATTCAGTCAAATCATATTGAAAACTCGAATATCCGTAAGGCCTTTTACCGAGATAATGGCCGTTAATCCAGACTTCCGAGTTGTTATATATCCCGTCAAATTCTATCGCAATTATTTTACCTTTCAGTGAAGGTTCTATCTGGAAGGATTTTCTATACCAGGCAATCCCGCCGGGCAGATAGCCTGTCCCGCTCGCATAGTCCCGACTATAGGGCCCTTCAATGCTCCAGTCGTGCGGTAAAGTTAACTGTTGCCATTTGCTATCGTCGTATTGGGGATTTACAGCCTGTTTGAAATCACCTTTCTGAAATTTCCAGTCAAAACCAAAATCAATTTCTCTTCGGCCTTCTCTTATAGTCACGGCTTTATTAATACAGCCACTTGTGATAAGCAAAACGCCGATAAGAGCCACTTTCCGTTTTTTAATATTAATTTTTTCCATTCTACGACCTCACAAAATGTGTTCTTTAGTGTAATCTCCACAAAATTAACTTCAACGGATTGGGCTGGATTTGCTTTGCCCTCTCTCTATACAAATTCCTTAATAAGCTATATTTACATCTTAACTATGATAAAGTCAAGGATTTAGATTCTCTCGTTCTTTCCCGAATCGATAAGACGGCTACAAATACAATCTGGACAAAGCTGAATTATTTGATATGATGAATGTTTCTAAAAGCACTTATTGAAATATTTTTTTGCGGAAGATAACAGGGGTATCCATTATGCATAAAGGAAAAGAAAAAAAGTTCAAGCCTGTCAGTATATATATAATTATACTTTTTAATTGCGTTTTCACTTATGCCGGGCAGGTTCCAATGGCGCCGATACCGAATCCGCCGGGACAGCAACAGCCGAAGTTTGGTATTGAAGGCCGTAATTTTGTCTTTGACGACAAGCCGGCAGTTATTATTTCCGGTTCACTTCATTATCCACGCATTCCGCGACCTTACTGGCGCGACCGGATGAAAAAGGCCCGAGCAATGGGACTTAACACCATTAGCACGTATGTTTTTTGGAATGCGCACGAGAAAAGAGAAGGTGAGTTCGACTTCAGCGGCAATCTGGACGTTGCAGAATTCTGCCGCGTTGCCCAGCAAGAGGGATTGTGGGTGATTGTTCGGCCCGGGCCTTATGTCTGTTCGGAATGGGATTTTGGGGGACTGCCTGTCTGGCTGCTGAAAGACCCGACTATGGAAGTACGGACAAGCGACCCAAAATTTTTAAAAGCGACCGAACGGTATCTGAAAGAAGTCGGCAGGCAGCTTGCAGATTTGCAGGTCAACCGCGGCGGGCCGATTATTATGATACAGGTTGAAAACGAGTACGCTGTTTTCGGCGAAGACCACGATTACTACAACACTATCAAGGACCAATACATTGCCGCGGGCTTTACTGATACATTGTTGATTCGCAGCGACTGGCCTCGGGATGATACGATTACAAACGGCCACCTGGACGGCGTTTTATCGACGATGAATTTCGGGAATAATCCACAGTGGGCCTTCGAGCAGTTTGATAAGTTTTATCCTGATTTGCCGCGGATGTCGGGTGAGTTCTGGACGGGGTGGTTCGACCACTGGGGCGCGCAGCACCACACTACCGACGGGAGAGAGAAAGCAGAGATGATTGACTGGATGCTCGAAAATAACATCTCGTTTAATTTGTATATGTTCATCGGCGGCACCAACTTCGGCTTCAACTCGGGTGCAAACTGGTCGGGGCAATACAGTTGTGATACGACCAGCTATGATTATTCGGCCAACCTGCACGAAGCTGGTAACCCAGCGAAGAAGTTTTACGAATTCCGGGACGTGATATTAAAACACCTGCCCGAAGGAACGGTCTTGCCTTCTCTGCCTGAACCGACAGGCCGGATTGAAATCAGCGAGTTTAAAATGGCAGGGATGGCTTCACTGGAACAGCTGCAGGGAAAGCCTTATAAGGCAGAGAATCCTACGTATATGGAGGCACTGGACCAGAATCAGGGCCTGATGCTTTACCGCGCGCATGTCAAGGGGCCGCAAAAAAGCAGGCTCGAATTCGCGACGGTCAAGGACCGTGCGATTGTAATGGTCAACGGCAAACGCATCGGCACACTGGACAGGCGCCGCAATAACGAAAAAAGTATGGAAATTGAAATACCAACTGGTGAAGTGATTCTGGACGTCCTGGTCGAAAACATGGGACACCTGAATTTCTCACGAAATCTGATTACCGACCGCAAGGGAATACCGGGTGAGGTGACTCTTGCCGGGGAAGTTCTTAGCGGCTGGGAAATGTATAGTTTCCCGCTGGATGATTTGAGCAGCCTGAAGTTCAAAACCATTGAATCACCGAAAGATGAAATGCCTTATTTTTACAAAGCGACGTTTACGCTGGATAAAACCGGTGATACGTTTTTGGATATGCGCGGCTGGGGCAAAGGGATGGTCTGGGTGAATGGATATAATCTCGGCCGATACTGGGACATTGGCCCGCAGCAGACACTGTATATGCCGGGCTGCTGGCTCAAAGAGGGGCAAAATGAGATTATCGTTTTGGATATCGAACCGAAAGGGCATTACGCCGTTGCCGGCTTGACCGAGCCGGTGTATGCCCTTAAGCACGCAGTCGAGCTTAATTACCATCGCAAGCCGGGCCAGGAAATCAAGCTGGACACGAAGGATATCATTGCAACTGGAGCGTTTAAGGATGTTGCAACCGAGCAGACGATTGAATTGGGCGATGTAACCAAGACGCGTTATATTTGTATCGAATCACTGAATTCAATTATGAATGACCAGTATGCGACCATAGCGGAAATTCACATTCTGGACGCCGACGGCAACAAGCTCGACCGCAACGGCTGGAAGGTAATTTATGCCGACAGTGAAGAGCTGGTCGGTGAGTCGGGCGGCGCAGACAATATCATCGATGACCAGCCGGTAACTTTCTGGCATACGCAGTGGGAAGGCGGCAGCACGCCGCCACATCCGCATCAGGTCGTCATAGACCTGGGCAAAGAGCAGGAAATAAGCGCGATTCTGTACCTGCCGCGTGCCGATAGCAAAAACGGCCGCATCAAGGATTATCGCATTTACGGCAGCAAAACACTTTTCGAGGGACTGGAGTAAAAGCATTGTTTGACTTTTTAGGATAAAGGAATGTTTCTATGAAAATCTTGGAAAGAATTCGGTGCTATTTAATCGGGTGTTTGGGGACACTGATTTTATCGTTGTGGGTGTGTGGTTCATTCGTGTCTGCCGAAACGACCGTCGCTACAGGAAACGGCGGAAAGGCTGAACTTGCTTTCGAAGGTCAGGCGTTTGATTCAGACTGGCGTTTTTTGCGTGCAGATGTGCCGGGTGCGGAACGCGCAGAATTCGATGATTCGTCCTGGCGGAGGCTCGACCTGCCGCACGATTGGAGCATCGAGGACCTGCCGCCAAAGAAAATTTCTGTTCCTGAACTTGAGGCAGTCACTGGGCAATGGCGTTTTCGCGAAGGGGACAACGCCAGTTGGAAAGCCCGTGAACTGGACGACGGCAATTGGCAGCAAGTCACGTTGCCGGATAATTGGGAGCATCATTCCGGATACACCAACGACAACGTCTATGGCTGGTTTCGCCGTCGCATTGAGATTCCGGCGGACTGCAAAGGCAGGGATTTCAATTTATTGCTGGGCTGCATTGATGACGTGGATGAAGTCTGGTTGAACGGTGAACGTATCGGCGGCACCGGTTCGTTTCCGCCGAATTACCAGACGGCGTGGAATGTTGAGCGACGCTATCGAATTCCGGCATCGCTGGTGCGCGGCGATGGCTCGGACGTTCTTGCGGTTCGGGTATTCGATGGCACAGGCAATGGCGGCATCTACGAAGCTCCAGTGAAATCCGTCCGCATCGGCCCGTTCGACCCGAGCGAAAGCGAAGGCGGCAACACCACCGGCTATGTTCTCGGCGGCATTGGTTGGTATCGCAAGCACTTCACGGTGAAAGAAACCAACAAACTGGTGGCCGTGCGCTTCGACGGTGTTTACATGAACGCCGAATTCTGGATCAATGGTCATCGGCTTGGCGATCATCCTTATGGCTACACAAGCTTTGAATTCGACCTGACCTCTCATTTGAAACCACCTGGACAGGAAAACGTGCTCGCCGTGTGCGTTCGAAACGAAGGCAAAAACAGCCGCTGGTATTCCGGTTCCGGCATTTATCGCTACACTTGGTTGACGATCAACGAGCCGATTCACGTGCCGACTTGGGGCTTGTTTGTGACGACGCCGGAAGTTTCGAAAGATAAGGCTGTTGTAAAAATTGAAAGCGAGGTCCTTAATGCAGCCAGCAGGGAGAATGATGCGATTGTTCGTGTACGCCTGCTGGATATAAAAGGTAAATCTGTTGGGTCGGCCGAATGCACATTGCATCTGCCGGTCAATAAATTATGCAAGGCGGAGCAGACGATAGAAGTGTCCAAACCGAAACTATGGTCGCCCGATTCACCGAATATGTATTCAGCGGAGGTCGAAGTGATTGTTGCCGGAAAAACTACGGATGTTGTTTCCACAAGATTCGGCATTCGTAAAATCGAAGTGGATGCCGAGCATGGCTTCCGGTTGAATGGAGAAATGCTCAATCTTAAGGGCGGCTGTGTGCACCACGACAACGGGCCGCTTGGGGCGGCGGCGATTGACCGCGCGGAAGAACGCCGAGTGGAGTTGATGAAGGAGAATGGTTTCAACTCAATTCGCACCAGCCACAATCCGCCTTCGCCTGCGTTCCTCGACGCCTGCGACCGGTTGGGCATCCTGGTGATTGACGAGGCGTTCGATTGCTGGGCAAACGGCAAGAACGGACAGGATTATCACCTGTACTTCAACGACTGGGCTGAACGCGACATTGCTTCGATGGTTCGTCGCGACCGCAACCATCCGTCCGTTGTGATGTGGTCCATCGGAAATGAGATTCCGGAACAATTTCGCGCCGAAGCAACGGCCAGGACTTTGCGCGAAGCTGTTTTGTCGCACGATTCCACCCGTCCAATCACACAGGCCGTCTTTAGGGGCGAGCTCACTCGGAACTGGGACACACTTTCCGACCCTGCGTTTCGATATCTGGACGTCGCCGGCTACAATTACTTGCCGGATAAATATGAATCCGACCATGCACGCCATCCGCAACGTGTGATGATGGGTACGGAATCTTTCCCGAAAGACGCTTTCGAATATTGGGCTTTGGTCGAGAAGCACCCCTACGTAATCGGCGACTTTGTCTGGACATCGATGGACTATCTGGGCGAGGCCGGCCTCGCTCACAGTGTTTTGAGCAATGAGAATGACAGCTTTTTTATGAAATGGCCGTGGTTCAATGCCTGGTGCGGCGATCTCGACATCTGCGGATTCAAGAAGCCGCAGTCGTTCTATCGCGACGTGGTCTGGCGACGCAGCCGGATTGAAATGGCCGTGCATTCACCGATTCCGCCGGGACTTTCTGAAAAAGTCAGCGGTTGGGGCTGGCCGGATGAATCGCAAAGCTGGACATGGCCGGAGCAGGAGGGTAAACCGCTGCAAGTTTCGGTTTATTCGCGTTGCGAAACCGTTCGGCTGGAACTCAACGGCAGGGTCATCGGCGAAAAACCTGTTTCTGTTGAGACCAGGCTCATTGCCAAATTCGACGTGCCCTATGCTCCAGGCGAACTGTGCGCGTTTGGTTTGAACAATGGAACAGTCGTCGCCAAGACAACGCTAAAGACCAGCGGACCGCCGAAGAAATTAAGACTGACTGCGGATAGAATGAAAATTAACGCGGACCGAAACGACCTTTCCTTCGTGACCGTCGAGGTGGTCGATGCGGAAGGCCAACGCGTGCCGAATGCGGAAATTCCCGTGCATTTTTATGTCACCGGGGTCGGAGAACTTGCCGCACAGGCAAGCTGTGCTCCAAATAATCCGGAAAGTTTTCAAGCACCGGTGTGCAAAACATTTCAAGGCCGGTGTCTGGCAATCCTTCGTCCCACGGGTGGCGCTGGAGACATCAAGCTGCGAGCCGAAGCAAACGCACTTGATCCGGAAACCATAACAGTCCAGGTACGGTAATCTACGTCATTTCACCATCGTAACGCATCGTAAGTTGTGCACACCTGCTAAGTGCAAGGGGGAAGTCAAAAAAAGCCATTTTTAGAATATAAGTGTACCACATTTTCACATTCTAACTACCGCTCTGACGTAGCGTAGCAAAAACGGAAAGATAAAAGATTATCGCATCTACGGCAGTAAACTTCAGTTCGAGGGATTTGAGTAAATACGAAATTCAGTTGGCCAAGCGCATACACCCTGAATAAGCTTGTGCCATTAGCACCGTAAAACGGAGAGAGCGGGATTCGATTTGCCCTCTCTTTATAAATTATTCAATACGACCGGACATTTTGCAGTTACGACTCAACACTTTGAGCCAGCAAATTTGAAACTTTGCACGGTACCAACTTACTTATTGCTCAATTTGCGTTGGACGCATCCGCTCGCCTACTTTCTTGAAGTGAGACAAAGCACTTTCACGATCTTCGAAATCTTTTTCCGTGAATGAGAGTGTGGTCTGGCCGATACGAATCAGATCACCCTCAACCAGAATTGTCTCTCCGCTTACTTTAGTGTCATTGACAAACACGCCGTGCTTGCTGTCCATATCAAGCACATAATACTGCTTTTTTTGTTTGTCGAAGGAAATCTGCATATGCTTGCGTGAGACCATCTCATCCAGTATTTGGATCAGCAGTGCCTCATCCCGGCCGACCACATTCGTCCGTTGGCCAAGCGGATAATAGTCGCCTTTCTGGTGTCCCGTCAATATAACAATAGAAGCCATTATTACCTCTCCTATATTGTCGGTTCAGGCATTAATATCAATAGTAGCTCTTAGTATACTATCGATTATCTGACATTGAATCAAGTCTTTTTTAAAAACTCAATTCAATCTACGCCATATGCAAACACTGCTTTTTTTTAATCATGACAGCCGGTTACCAGCCAGTACTCGATTAAAACTTCGAGGTCCAGCATATCAACGAAGTCATCGGCAACATCAGGAGCAATGTCCGCTGAAGGGCTGCCGGGAGGCTGAAGCCATTGATTCGCAAGTATGGCAAAATCAATGAAGTCCACTTTGTTACTGCCGTCAAGGTCTGCCCCTTCACAGTTATCCGTGATACCAGTCCATTTAATTGACAATGGCAGGGCTAAATCGGAAACACCAGCAAGAGATACCGCCTGCACATCATCGTCGCCGCTGGGAACCTCAGCCAGGTACGGCTCGTAGAATGGAGGCTTGTTAGAATAAAGATATGCCGGGACCTCCATAGTAAAGCCGGTAATCCAGAGAGTCCCCGTCGCGGAATCTTCAGCGATGCTGGTTACATGGCCCATACCATTGACCGTGATAGTACGCCCGGGGCCGAGAGGGTTTGTGGACAAGCCGTATACCTCAACAGACTCGGCGTCCGGATCGTTCCGGGAGGATGCCATATAAAGCCGTGAATCGTATTCTGACAGACACATAGCAATAGGTGCAGGTATATTGACGTCACCTCCCGGAACCGACAGGTAAAGCCTGTCCTGCATTTCGCCCGTATCTGCATCATACTTCCAAAGGACCTCGCTATCATTGAGATTGTGTGCATTAACGACGTACAGGTTACCGGTATTATCCAGCTCGATTTCCCGCAATGTCAGCTCCCGGTTATCGCCTGGAAGATTGGCATCGGGGTCATCATAAAGCTGTATCAGACTGTAATCGTAAGGTGGTTCCTCATCCGGTATTAGCTGCAGCTTGGCTGCTGCTGTATAAGGCTCCTTTCCCGGAGGGTCAACCACCACCGGCACAACATATAGATAGCCGTCTGCATCAAAGACTGCATCAGCAATAGGACGTCCATACCAGTTGTCAACTTCACCCTGCAGACCTACATAGACCGTAGCAGATGTTTCATAGCGGGGCTCCAGTTCGTTCGTCAGGGTCCCGGATGTCATAATTGGACTCCCATCGGAAAGCCGTATTAGGCCAGCTTCATAATTCAACTGATAGAGCTCCCCATCAGCATCCGTAATCAGTCTCGTATTTACACGGTTCGGTACAGGCTCGAAACCATCTATGTATTGTCCCTGGTCATTGACGATATAGAGGTAATCTTTTTGCTTTGTGAGGTCGCTGCTCGTACCACGTTTGCCGGCTATTATCAGGTCACTTAGGGAGACTGGAAGACTCGATGAAGGAACCTGCTCGGTGCCTACAATAGTGCCCGCAGAAGTGCAAGACGTGTCCCCGGTTAGCGGTACACAACAGAGATAACACCGGTAATCCGGGGAATTTGAATTTAACAGCCAGTCCAATGAGGTTATATCATCCGAATCCACCGTGCCATCGGTACTAAAGACACCGTCAAGGCAAGCAGTGCTATTACCTCCGGGCTGCAATCCTGCAGAGTCGCCGCAACCACCTATGACAGTAAGAAAATCCATAACCGTAACTCCCACATCGCCGGTCACGTCCGTACAGCAAACCGGGCTGCAATGTGCCTGGGGGTCCCAGTTATTGATTAAGACGCTGGTGCCTTGTGGTCCAGCCAATTCAAACTCCAGACGGGTGCCTCTTATAAAGTCTAAGTCCTGGCTCCATACATATTGCTGGAACGTGCCGAAGCGGCCGCTGCCCACAGAGCCGGGCCAATTCGGGGGCGGAGGATAAACACAGGCTACTTCAATATAATGGTCTGCACGATAGGGGTCATTATGGTCCAAAAGCTCAGGCACATCCGTTAGATAAATTACAAGTTCAGTGTTGGGATCGACATTTTCGAACAGGTACTCGAACCATATGAGAACCTTATCCTCGTTTGACTTGGAGAACAAGCCCTTGGCACGGGCGTTGATGACCTCCTGGTAGTGCGGCGAATTGGGGTCAAGGTCTTCAAGGTTACACATCCGCATCATGCCGTTAGAATCGGGCTCAAGCCCCACAACGCGTTCGACGTGCGTCCTGCTGTAGTCGGGCGGGTTCGAATTAGGGTCGGTGTAGTTGTTGTGTGTCACCCGGGCTATAAATTCAATTTGACTATCAAAAGCTATGTTAATCATTGAAAAACCTAAAAAAGGTACGTTCTCGATTACAGCATTTGGCTCTTGAATCAAGCTGCCGTAATAGATTTTGTTAAATGAGGTATTTAGAACCGAGTCCTGCCTGAGAATAAGCTGCTTGACGTAGACCACATCATAGTCATCGCCGGGGTCGTAGGGCGGCTGGAAAGGAAAGCGATTAGTAAGATTGACCTTTGCACCTGGTATAAGCTCAAGCCGCTCGAGTGTCCAGGTCTTCATATTACAATCAGGAATAGTACCTGCATTGGCACGACAGAAAAATGTGTTGTTGGGGTCACACGAATTAACATCGGCCAAGCCGTCCTCGCCGCGACATTCGAACAGCCCTCCGCGGGTTTGGCCTACACCCTCTGTTATGGTAACAAATATCCTGTTATTTACAAACAGACCCGAAAATATGTTCGGGTCCAGGTTCATATAGCGGTCGCCATCGGCGTAAATATCGTTATCGATGAAAATAGCGTTATCGTCTATAAAGAACTGTCCGTATGGGGCAATTGAGTCAACGGTAATAACACTGTTCGAGACATTCACATCACCCGTAAAACTTGCACGGCTTACGTTGATGTTCGCGTTAGTGATTCGAGCGTTATCTCTTACATTAAGCACACCGGCACAATCTATCGTACCTCTTACATTGGGGTCGTAAGGGTCACCAAGGTTAATAATCGCATAGCCGTCGATAGTCAGCCGAGCGCCAAGGGCAACCTCCATAGTGCCAGCCCCAACCATATTGGCGAATATCTCAGCATCGTCCAAGTTAAGGGCAGCACCGGAGTTTATATTCACAAAGCCGTCACCAACAACATTGTTGGAAATTATATTCACAGTGCCCAAAATTTGAATAGTGCTGTCATAATCTAACCAAATACCATCTGGGCTGTTATCTCTTATTGTTCCCCCGTGTATTGTTGGGTTGGCATCCTGGCAGTAAATCCCGCCACCTTCGCTCGCTGTGTTGTTTTTTATAATGCAGTTTTCGATTGTCAGATTGCTACCCCCACAGTAAATCCCACCGCCCACCCATCCATAATTGTCTCTAATAATACAGTTACTGATAGTCGGGCTGCTTATGCCACAAAAGATACCTCCACCATAAAGTTCTCCTTCGTAACCATTTGCGATGGTAAAGCCGTCAAGAACCGAATTAGTGTCTTCACCACTGATAAAGTAGAAACCACGGCCCGAGCCTTCACAATCAATTATAGTTGTCGCTACAACATTTGGGTCGTTCGGGTCGGATGAACGTAAAGTGATTGCCTTTCCTAAAAAGTTTATTCCATTATTTCCCAAGCCGGTATAGGTCCCCTGCTGAACAACTATTGTTTCGCCATTACCGGCTTCATCAATCGCATCCTGTATTGTATTATACGTATCACCTGTGTCTATATTCTGGATCGGAGGATACAACTCGTCAGCCCCGATATCAACCCGGCCGTCTATGATTCTCGGGTCGCCATCCATATCGAAGGGATAATTGGGGTCCGGGACAAAGTTAGGGTCGCCTGCGTTTCTGCAGAATGAGCTGCTGAACAGATGTCCTTGAGCATCCCTGAACAATGGGTTGGCATCAATGTTACCCTCACCTGCCCAGCCGTCCTGAATATCACAATATGTTACTATTGCAGTACTTTCAAGGTCGGAAATTTGCTCAGGGGTATTTGCCCAGAGTATACAGTTTGTAATCCTCGGAGAAGAAAAATAACAGGTGATGCCGCCGGGAGAATCCTCTGAATAATTGCCGCTGATTGTGTTGTTGGAAATAGTTGGTGAACAACCCTCGCAATGTATGCCAGCACTATTATTCGCATGATTGCCACTGATATTGTTGTTGGCGATAGTCGAATTGGAATCTCCCTGGCAGAATATGCCACCACCGACGTACAATGCATTATTATCAATGATATTATTGTTAAAAATGGTTGGGGAAGATTGGTAGAAGGAGATGCCGCCACCAACGCCTGCATTATTGCCGCTAATCGTGTTGTTGGAAATAGTTGGTGAAGAACCCTCGCAATAGATGCCGCCGCCGAATTCTTCTGCCGTATTGCCGCTGAAAGTACAGTTAGCCAAAGTTGGATTGCTGCTACTGATATTACTAATTCCGCCGCCGTCCTTGTCCGCTGAATTACCGACCAATACACAGTTAGTTACTACAGGGCTACTATTGAGAGCGTTGTATATTCCTCCACCCCCATAGTAGCCATTAGCAAAATTCCCAACAAAAATACAGTTATTCACTGTCGGGCTGCTTTCAGTGTTACCGATTCCTCCACCGTATGTTCCTGCCACGTTTAATTTGAAAGAGGAATTGGCCACAACGGGATTGCTGCTATCGTCGTTTCGTATTCCGCCGCCAAGCTGCTCCGCTGAGTTGTCGATGAAATTACAGTTGGATACTAATGGGTTGCTACCGGTACGATTGTACATTCCACCACCAGAGTAAATAGTAGCGACATTTCCGCTGAAAGTGCAGTTAGTAACCGTCGGACTGCTATCGGGGTAATTACACATTCCACCGCCCCATTTTCCCAAGTTATTTTTGAAGTTGCAGTTGTTCACAGTGGGGTTACCACTGTAATTGTATATCCCACCGCCTCGATCATACGAGCCCGACTCAACATTGGCGTTGCCGGCTGTAATGGTAAAGCCGTCGAGAATGACGTTTTCATCGGTTCCGCTGCCTGTTACGACGTGATAGCTGTTTTCGCCATAATTGATGAAATTCGGTTCGTCGTTACCATTAAGGTCGCCGCTGAGAATAGTTTGATAGATGTTGGGGTCTCGGCTTTCCCAGTTGCCCCCGCCGCTTGGAAACCCGCCGTAGATAGCTACATCGTTTATAAGCTGGAATGTTGCTTCGCGGTTGCCGGGCGTTTTTCCTCCACCTTGGTCGGGC
>CAYNDE010000021.1:0-16295 GCA_964395535.1 uncultured Pirellulales bacterium | reverse complement strand
AGCAGAATCCCGCCGACAAGCCAGATACATAAAGTCCTCGAGCAGGTAACAGTCATCGCTCAGAAGGAGGGTCTTGAACCAAAAACCATTCGTACTCTCGCCAAGAAAGATAACAGCGGTTATGTCGAGCAGCCATTGCAAATGCAGCTCGTCGGCAATTTCAATTCATTTTACTCATTTTTGCTTGAGCTCGAGAGGCTGCCGAGGATTATGAAAATCAGAAAACTTGAGCTGAAAAAGGAAAAGGCCGGCGAAGGCTACGTCACCGCCGATTTTATTGTCAGTATCTTTTTCCAGCCGGCAATTTAGTCGTATGTATCCTTTAAGAGGAATGCAGAAAGTAAATTTTTGGAGTTGTGATTATGTTGGATTTCTTACATGACCAGCAGGATGACGATTTGAAGAGCCCAAAGTCCAAAGACACTGTCGAAAAATCTGCTCCGGGAGATGATAAAGAGCAAAAGCAGAATGAATATTTCACTGTCAAAACCGAAGGCAAAAAGCTTCACAAAAGCACGATTTTGCTTGCCGTTCTTTTGGGAGCAGGGCTGCTGTTGCTGTTGTTTATGATAAAAAAAGGAACTCCGCAGATAACTGAAGCAGCGGTGCCGGACGCCGAGCAGGCCAAAATTGACGTTCTTGTTGCTCGCCTCGGCGGCGTCGGTTACAGGACGGAAATGTCGACCAAGATGGATAAAATAATAAAAAAGTTCTATGAATTCAGCAACACCCCTCAGGTTCCTGAAAGCCAGCTTATCAAAAATCCCTTTAAATTCGATAAGTTCTGGCACGGCTGGGACCAGGGTGACGAGGACCTGCACTCCTTACTTGGCAGTTACAGCGCCGATAATCTGCAGTTGTTAAGCATAATGAGCACTGGAAACGAAGATGCAGAATGGTGTTGTATGATTGATGATAAAATTCTTTACGAAGGTGATTCTATAAAAGGCTTTAAGGTGTGTGAAATCACCGAAAATTACGTCAAACTCAAATCAAACGAAACTGAACTGGTACTTAGATTGGTTAATTATTAACAACATCTCTGTTATGAAAAAGAAACGGATAAATGAAGCTGTCTTTTGGAAAAAAAATACAAAGACAAAAAAGCACCGAATCGCCCGCAGTCGATGAGTATGACTCTATTCCGGGGCTTAGTGAGCTGTATTTCCCTGATGATTCTGGGGAGCAGAGTACACCGTCGGTGGTAAATGATATCATCGATGCCCTGCTTAATATTGGAGCTATAACTGCCCAGCAGCACAAGGATATAAGGCAGACCGTCAGCCGAGATGCGAGCGCCGCAGCTCAAAATCCGGAAAACGTGCTCTTGAAAATGGGCCTTGTCACCGCTGAAGATATCTTAAAGGCAAAGGCCTCTATGTATGGAATGGAATTCCAGCGAATCAATCCGGAAAAGGTTAACAAGCTCGCCTTTGAAAAGCTCGACCCCGATTTCATCAGAAACAATAATGTTGTCCCTGTCGACATCGAGCAGGACTGCCTGCTTATCGCCACCTCTGAGCCGGCTAACGTCTTTGTCCTCGAGGACGTAAAAAGACAGACAAAGATGGACATCAAAACCATTGTCTGCACTCCGGAAGATATCGAGAACATCTGCAGCTCTTTCAGCGAGGCCGGAAGGGTCGATTACAACGTCGATGAACTCATCAGCGATATGGGAGAGGTCGAGCTGGTGCGGGAAGAGGAAGACCAGTTTGAGGACCTCGAAAGGATGGCAGGCCAATCTCCCGTTATTAAATTCGTTAATTATCTTATCAGCAACGCCATCCATGACGGCGCAAGTGACATACATATCGAGCCAAAGCCGAAATTCACTAAAATCCGCTACCGTATAGATGGTGTCCTCTTCGAGACAATGCAGTCTCCTCTTCAGATGCATCCCGCTATAGTATCCCGTATAAAAATTATGTCAAATCTTGACATATCTGAGAGAAGACTTCCCCAGGACGGTAAAATCTCTGTCATCATCGGTGGGGCAAATGTAGACCTGCGGGTCTCTGTCCTGCCGACGAGTATGGGCGAGAAAGTTGTTATACGTATCCTCGAAAGCAAGTCTATTATGAGAGGCCTCGAACAGTTGGGTATGGAGCCTGACGCAATGGAGACCTTCAAAAAACAGATTACTATGCCTCACGGAATCTTTCTTGTCACAGGCCCGACGGGCTCCGGTAAAAGTACAACTCTGTACTCGGCGATGAGTCAGATGGATGGAAACAGCCTTAATATCTCGACTGTAGAGGACCCCGTCGAATACAAGCTTGATTTCTGCAATCAGGTCCAGACTCGCGAAAAAATCGGCCTGACCTTCGCTTCCGCACTAAGAAGCCTGCTTAGACAGGACCCTGATATCATTATGGTCGGTGAAATCCGGGACAACGAGACCGCAAGAATCGCAGTTCAGGCAGCTTTGACGGGCCATCTCGTCCTTTCTACTCTGCATACCAATGATGCCCCGAGCAGCATTACGAGATTGGTGGATATCGGCATTGAGCCGTACTTGATTTCCGCCTCCTTGAACGGCGTTCTTGCTCAAAGACTCGTCAGGAAAATTTGTCCGCATTGCAAGCAGCCTTTCGAGGTCCCTGAGAAGATGAAATCTTATATCCAGCAAGCGGGAATCGAGCCGCAGCAGCTCATGCACGGTGTGGGTTGTGATAAATGCAGGGGTTCGGGCTACATCGGACGTATCGGCATCTATGAAATGCTCGTCATCGATGAAAACTACAGAAGCATCATAAATGAAGACCATTCTGTAAACGGAATGCGCCGTGCCTTTTGTAAAAACAACGGCGTTACTCTTTTTGACGACGGCATTAACAAAGTGAAAAAAGGAATAACAACTATGGAAGAAGTCCTGCGTGTTACCGAAATGTATGGAAAAAGTAAAGACGAAGTATTCGTGGAAAATATATCATAGAAATGAAGAAAGTTAAATCGGCAGAGATAGAAGGAGTGAGATTATGAATATTAAAGATATTTTAGCAAAGGCTATTGAGCAGGGCGCAAGTGATGTCCATATCAACGTCGGTATGCAGCCGATGCTGCGCCGGAATACAGAGTTGTTTGAGATGGACTTCGACTGCGTAACTGATGAGGACGCAAAAAAAATGGTAATCGATATGGTTGGGCCGGATAGATTCGAAGACCTTGAGCAAAGAAGAGACCTCGATTTCTCAACCTTTCTCGATGACGGACACCGTTTCAGGGTCAATGCGCATTACCAGTGCGATACTATCGCCATCGCCTTCAGGATTATTCCCAACCAGGTTCCGCTCATCGAAGATTTGAACCTGCCTCCGATTGTCTCTGAGCTTGTCGACCTGCCGAGAGGCCTTGTACTTGTAACCGGCCATACCGGCTCGGGAAAAAGCACCTCACTCGCTTCTATGGTTGGTGCCATAAATACAAAGTACAGAAAAAGGGTAATCACTCTCGAAGACCCGATCGAGTATCTGTTGGAAAACAAAATGTGTATGATAGAGCAGCGTGAAATCGGCTCAGACTGCCTCGAATTCGCTTCGGGATTGAAACACGTTCTCAGGCAGGACCCTGACATTATTATGGTCGGCGAGATGCGGGACCTCGAGACTACGAGCTCGACAATCACTGCCGCCGAAACGGGTCATCTCGTCTTCAGCACCCTGCACACCGTCAACGCCTCTCAGACCATTGAGCGTATCGTGGATATTTACCCAGCCACGCAGCAGAACCAGATTCGTACTATGCTCGCAAATACTCTGCAGGCTGTTATCTCGCAGACGCTGTTTAGAAGAATCGATGAGCCGGGTATGGTTCCGGGTGCCGAGATTCTCCTTTGCACCTCTGCCGTAAGAAACTGTATCCGCGAAAACCGTATTTACGAAATTCCGAATGTCATTGAAACCTCGCGAAGAATCGGTATGCAGTCTATGGATTACAGTATAGCTACCCTTTTCTTCAAGGGCTACCTGGATAAAGAAGAAGCCATCGCGAGGTCAACAAATCCTGTGAAGATGAACAAGGTGCTTACTGAGGGCTCGGAAGGTATTGAAGGTATTGGAAGTACTAAAAAAAAGGCTTTGGCAAAATCTTAGCGCGATAGTGAACCCTAATTGACGCCTTGAACTTTTTATGGGAGATAGGGTTATGGAAACTGTGATAAACAAATTACGCCGGTTCAAGTTCGAGTTGGGCCCGAGCAGAAAAGATATCCTCAACTTTACAAATCAGCTGTCCGTTATGGTCCGGGCGGGTATCAGCATTCAGGAGTCCCTCGAATCAATTGCAGCGCAGGAAAAGAACCGGAAATTCGCCGGTATTGTAAACGACCTGAAAAAAAGAATTGAAGGTGGTGACAGTTTTTCGCAGGCCCTGGCGGCTCACCCGGAGGTTTTCAGCAACCTGTACATCAATATGGTAGCCGCCGCTGAAATCTCCGGCTCTTTAAGTCAAATGTTGGAAAAGCTTGCTGGATATCTCGACCAGGAAAATGAGACCCGCTCGCAGATCAAAGGTGCTATGATTTACCCCATTATCATTGCAGTTATGGCTGTCGTCGTCACCATCTTCCTGCTCTGTTTTGTCCTGCCGAGGTTCATCGATATCTTTGCCGGAAACGAGCACCTGCTGCCCGCTCCAACCAAGTTTCTTATGGCGAGCAGCGCTTTACTCAGAAATTTCTGGTACCTTCTGATTCCGGCCTTGATAGGCCTCTGCGTCGCCTTTTTCTACTTGATTAATACGCATAAGGGACGGCTCTGGTGGGACAAAACAAAGCTCATATTGCCTATCATAAAGACCCTCTGCAGAAGTCTGTATATTACAAGGTCGCTGCATACTATGGGAGTCCTGACAAACGCAGGTGTCCCGATCCTCGATACTATCTCAATTACCGCTCATATTTCCGGAAACTCTATTTATAAAAATATGTGGCTCGGCGTGCAGAACGAGGTCAAGCAGGGCAAAAAAATCGCAACAAGCTTGAACAAATATCATTTAATGCCGCCTAACGTCGTCCAGATGATAAGAAGCGGCGAAGACTCCGGTACTATGAGTGAGGTGCTCAGGAACATTGCCGATTTTTATGCAAGGGAGCTCAGAACCGTTATCAAAGCTGTTACTTCTATGATTGAGCCCATTATGATTGTTATTATGGGTTTGCTGGTCGGATTTATCGCGATGAGTATCATTTTACCGATTTTCAAAATGTCGGCCCTCGTTACACAATAATTCTTTTTTGATGGGGATTATATATGAAAGGTACAGGTTTCACTCTTGTTGAAGTTCTGGTCGCCATATTCCTGGTCGGCCTTGCCGTCACCGCTCTGCTCGTAACAAACAAAGCACTGACACAATCAAATAGTGCAGGACTCGAAATCTCGACAGCGGAATTTCTCATTGAGCAGATAAAAGAGCTTACCGCGCTTTTGCCTGTTGACGACCTCGATGATTTCGCCAGCGCCTCCCCTTTCTCTCCACCCATCAATGCCAACAGTCAACCGTTAACTAACTTCTCTGCTTATCGCCAGCAGGTTACTGTTCAAAAAGTGTATGCCTCGAATTTCTCGCTGCCTGTCCTTGATGGTTCTGACAGCCCTGTCGTCAGGGTAACCGTAAAGGTCTACCTCAACTCAAAACTTATCGGTGAACAAAGCTGGATTCGCACAAGGTACTAAAAAATGAAAAATATAAAATACAATAAGACAATTTATAAATGCAAACGTCTCGCGGGCTTCACATTCGTTGAGATTTTGGTTTCTTTGCTGGTTACCGCTATGCTCATTACCGCTGTTGCTGTTGCCTTTAACGCCTCAGTCAAGAACTACACTACGAACAAGGACATTTTCAATGCCGTCAACAAGGCTCGCCAGGCCCTGACAATGATTACAACGCAGCTTCGAACCGCAAAGGCTGTCGATACCGACTCGCCTTCGAATGAGTGCACATTCAAATCTGCCGACGATGAAGACATCGCCTATCAGTTCAACCCTTCACAGAACAAGCTGTATATGACAAACTCTAGCGGCACTTATCTGCTTTGTGATAATGTTACCGGTATGACTTTTGCGAAAAACACCGGCATGTGTGATTCTTACATCTGCGTAAAGAGCGTCCAGATTTCTATGACCGTTGCTTCAGGCGATGTCCAGAAAACGTTCTCAGCCGCTGTCGTTATCCGCAAAAACCTGCAGTAGTTTCTACGGAACGCTTGTTTTTTCCCCCGACGCTCCCCGTCCAATACCAAATATGCAAATCGATACACTCGTTCTTTATCTATTTATTGACTTAAAGCCGCGAAGGTAATAAAATTCCCGTTTCGGCTTGAAGATTAAGTACGAAACAGTAATTTAGCGAAAGGGCGCTATGGCTGCTATAAACGAAAATTTCCTGAAGCTGCAGGCCGGCTACCTCTTCCCTGAAATCGCAAGAAGGATTAAGGCCTTCAAAGACAAAAATCCAAAAGCAGACGTAATCAGTATGGGTATCGGCGATGTTACTCAGCCGCTGGCGCCTGCTGTCATTGATGCTATGCACAGGGCCGTTGACGAAATGGCAGGAGCCCAAACACTGAAAGGTTACGGCCCCGACCACGGTTATGATTTTCTCATCGACGCCGTTATCAAAAACGATTTTAACAAAAGAGCTGTTGAAATTGACAAAGATGAAATCTTTATCAGCGACGGCGCAAAGTGCGACACCGGTAATATGCAGGAAATCTTCGACACACATAGTACTGTTGCCGTCACCGACCCCGTCTATCCCGTTTACGTTGACGCAAATGTGATGGCCGGAAGAACCGGCTCCGCAGACGATAAAGGCCGGTATGAAAAAATCGTTTATATGCCCTGCACAGCCGAGAACGGTTTCATCCCTGCTCTGCCCGACCAGAAGGTCGATTTAATCTACCTGTGCTTTCCGAACAACCCGACAGGAGCCGTCGCAACCAAAGACCAGCTCAAAGAGTGGGTTGACTACGCAAAAGAAAACAAGGCGGTTATCTTTTTTGACGCCGCTTACGAGGCCTATATTACCGACACTGTCATCCCGCACTCGATTTATGAAATTGAGGGTGCAAAAGAGGTCGCTATCGAATTTCGAAGCTTCTCGAAGACAGCGGGCTTTACCGGCGTAAGGTGTGCATTTACCGTCGTTCCGAAACAGTTGAAGGCTTATACGAAAGACGGCAGGGCGGTTGACGTAAATCCGGTCTGGCACAGAAGGCACGCAACGAAATTCAACGGTGCATCTTACATCTCGCAGGCTGCCGCCGCTGCTGTTTATACCGAGCAGGGAAAAAGGCAGACGAAAAAAATAATTGACTTATATATGAAAAATGCAGAGCTAATCAGAGGCTCCCTTACGAAGCTCGGCTACGAAGTTTATGGTGGTATAAACGCTCCGTATATCTGGCTGAAGACGCCAAACGATATCGGCTCGTGGCAGTTTTTTGATTATCTGTTGAATCAGGCCCATGTCGTCAGTACGCCCGGCGCGGGCTTCGGGCCTTCGGGCGAGGGGTATTTAAGGCTTACTGCCTTTGCTCAGCCGGAAAATGTCAAAGAAGCGATGAAACGCTTTGCAAAGGTGAAAATATAAAAATGACTGACGCAAAAATAGTATATGTAGGCCTGGGAAGCAATCTCGGTGACAGAAAGCAAAATATCGATAAAGCCCTCGAAATACTGGCTCAGACCGATAATATCGAGCTCATTCGTACATCCGAACCGATTGAGACCGCTGCTCTTGCCGGCGACGACCAGCCGAACTACCTCAACACCGTCTCTGAAATAAAGACTTCACTTTCTGCTCAGCAGCTTCACTCAAAGACTTTAGCAATCGAAGCCGGTCTCGGCCGGACAAGAAACGTAAAATGGTCGCCGAGAACCATCGATTTGGACATCCTGTTTTTCGGTGACGAAATAATCAATCAGCCTAATCTTACAATCCCTCATCCTCAGCTGCATCTGCGCTCATTTGTCCTGGGCGGACTGAATGAATTGAGTCCGGCACTTGAGCATCCGGTTATGAAGGTCTCTGTACAAGAGCTTCTAAGCAGGCTTAACGGCTGTGATTTTGTCCCGGACCCCGCTTGCCCTAAGCTAATCAGTATAGCAGGCGTCATAGGTGTTGGAAAGACAACCCTCGCAGAAAGACTCGCCTCTTTGCTCGATTGCACGCTCCTGCTCGAGCCTTACGATAAAAATCCCTTTATGCCCGAGGTTTATGCCGGCAAAACTGATTTGGCACTTGATTCCCAGCTTTTCTTTCTCACTCACAGGCTCGAACAATTGGCCCCCGATGTCTTGCAGAACCAAAAAACTTACGTCACCGACTATATCTTCGACAAGGAGCTTATCTATGCTAACCGTCAGTTGAACCAAACCCAGCTCGAGCTCTATTACGGAATTTACAATTCTTTGTCCTCGAAGGTTACTGCACCTGTGCTTGTCATTTATCTGACGGATACAGTACAAAATTGCCTCGACCGCATCCACAGCCGCAACCGTCGCTATGAGCAGGCTATTGAGCTTACTTTCCTTGATGCGCTTAACAGCGATTACCAGCGGCTCTTCTCGCAATGGAAAACCTCACCTGTTATTCGAATCGACGCCTCACAGCTTGATTACGAAAACGACTCTTACTTTGAACATTTAACTGAGCAGATAAAATGCTATATCGATGTAAAGGCGACGCCTCAGCCGTTAAATCCTGTGAAAGTTTGAGAGATGAAAGTTGCAAATACAATCGCATCAGTCAGAAAGCACATCGCTGCAGCACGCCGGGCCGGCAAAAGTATCAGCCTGGTCCCGACTATGGGCGCCCTGCATATCGGCCACGTATCACTCATAAAGGCTGCGAGAAAAAAGACTGATTTTGTTGTCGTCAGCATTTTTGTAAATCCGACTCAGTTCGGCCCGAAGGAGGATTTTAAAAAATACCCAAGGCCGATTAAAAAAGACCTGCAAATCTGTAGAGCGAACGGTGTCGCTCTTGTTTTTAATCCTTCTGTAAAACAGATGTACCATTCCGGGAATTTGACCTCGGTAAATGTCGGGAAAATAACCGAACCGCTTTGCGGCCGTTGTCGTCCGGGCCATTTCAGGGCTGTGGCTACCATCTGTGCAAAGCTGTTTAACATCGTTCAGCCGGACATCGCTTTTTTTGGCCAAAAGGACGCTCAGCAAGCTATTGTTATAAAGCAAATGGTTACCGACCTCGATATGCCTCTGAAAATTGTCGTCTGTCCGACAATTCGTGAGCCGGATGGCCTGGCTGTCTCGAGCAGAAACAAATACCTAAATTCCAGACAGAAAAAGCAGGCGCTCTGTCTTTACGAATCTCTGCAAAAGGCAAAAAAAATGGTCAAAAGCGGTATCACCGACACTGCAAAGATCATTAAACAAATGAAAGAAATTATCCGAAAGGCCGGCCCTGCAAAAATCGATTATATAGAAATCATCGATGCCAGAACGCTCGAGAAGGTAAAAAAAATCGACCGAAAAGTCCTCATCGCACTTGCCGTCAAAATCAGCCCCGCAAGACTTATTGATAATATAGTGTTATAATTTAGAGTACGGAAAACTGATTGATTAAAGAAGACGATGAATATTAAACGTAATCAAAATCATAGTATATATATTAAGGCACTCAGGAAACTAACACCTGAGCAGCGGCTCAAAAGGGCGTTTGACTTGTCTGATTTTACAACAAAGCTTTTTATAAACGGCTTGAAAAAAAGGTGGCCTGACCTTGGCGAAGAAGAATTCAAGCAAAAACTTTTTGAAAGACTCGGGAAGTGTCACAACAGAAATTATTAAAGAAAATAATATCAATCCTTGATAATGCTCGGATTGATTATATGCTGACCGGCTCGATTGTTTCGAGTATGCAGGGCGAGCCCCGCTCAACTCACGATATTGATATTATTATTTCTGTCGGGCTTTCACAGGTAGATAAATTGATTAAAGCTTTTGAAGGTACAGATTTTTATATCAGTGAGCAGGCTGTAATTGAGGCTGTTAAACAAAAACAAATGTTTAATATCATAGATACGAACTCAGCACAGAAGGTTGATTTCTGGATGCTTACCGATGAGCCTTTCGACAAATCACGTTTTGAACGAAAAATAGTCGAAGAGTTTGAGCAGATAAGGCTGAAAGTTTCAAAACCGGAAGATACAATTCTTGCAAAGCTTAGATGGGCTAAATTATCCGGAGGAAGTGAAAAGCAGTATATCGATGCCTTGCGTGTTTTTGAAGTCCAGTGTGGCAATATCGATTTCGATTATATACAAAAGTGGGCCAAAATTCTTGATGTCACGGATTTGTGGTCAAAGATACAAACCGAGGCTAAACCGATTTAATAACTTTCTGTTTACAATCACATTCTTTTTTTGTAGAATTTTTCATTGAGTGGTTATTCGTGATTGCGATAGGCCGATAATATGCTGGTAAAACTGTTAAAAAGTAAGATTCACTGTGCAAAAGTCACGGAAACAAAGCTGCATTATCCCGGCAGCCTCGCCGTTGACTCGGAGCTTCTCGATGCAGCGGGAATGCTGTGTTACGAATCCGTCATCGTCGCCGATATAGACAATGGAAACCGGCTCGAAACCTATCTCGTACCTGCCGAGCCCGGCTCGAAAAAGATTATTGTCCTCGGTGCCGCAGCTCATCTGATAAAGAAAAATGACACCATCATCGTTTTAAGCTTCGGTTTTTATAGTCCTGATGAGGCAGAAACTCATAAACCAAAAGTTATTGTCCTCGATGAAAATAACGATATAATCAGTCGGACCTGAGATTTTCTTCACGGCTGGTTATAACTTAACTTTAAGAGCGGCGAAAATATGCATCCGGAACTTTTCACGATACCTTTTACGAATTTGACCTTGAAAAGTTACGGCCTGATGATAGTCATCGGCCTGGTGATGGCTATCTGGCTGATAAGAAGGCTCAGCCGACACATCAATCCCGACCCTAATCTGGTTACAAACGGTGCGCTCTACGCACTCATTGCCGGTGTCGCGGGAGCAAGGTTGTTTTATGTCATTCATTATCCTGGCGCTTTTATTGAAAACCCGCTTTCCTTTTTTGCCATTTGGCAGGGCGGCCTTGAGCTGCTCGGAGGCTTTATCCTTGCCATTACCGTTATCATAATTTTCCTTTTGTACCACAAGCTCGATATCCCTCAGCATCTTGACATCCTCGCAATCGCATTTATGCTCGCTCTCGCATTTGGAAGAATCGGCTGTTTCTTAAGCGGCTGCTGTTTTGGCAAACCTGCGAACCTGCCCTGGGCTGTCAGGTTTCCTTACGGCTCGGATTCATTCCTGAGCCAGATTGAGCCGAATCCCAAAAGAAACCGCCCCAAACCTTATATAAATCCGCCGCCCCCGGATTTTTACGGCTATACCGACGAAAAGGGACGATATTATCCCGGGCTGAAACCTTATGGCAAACTTACGCCCGAGCAAAAAGCACTTGTCGATAACGGCTCGTTAAAAGCCCTGCCCGTCCATCCGACTGAGTTATATTCTTCTGCAAACGCAGCTTTAATTTCTCTTATTCTTTATCTTTTCTGGAGAAGGACGCAGAAAAACCTCAGAGCGCCTGACGCCAAAAAGCTCTTTGCCAAGCCGGGCTGCACCTTCGCTTTACTATTTATGCTTTATTCCGTTACACGTTCTTTGATTGAATTCGTACGTGACGATAATCCATTCGAATACCGATGGTGGTGTATCTATAAAGGCGGCACAATCTCCCAGAACCTCGCTATTTACCTGTTTGTATTAGGCATCGCTATGATGATTTTCTTCCAGAAATTAAAACTAAAACCGAAAACTGCTTCAAAAAAATGACACAGTTCTTTTAGATTTAAATATTCACGCCCCGTGCGAAACTTTTCTTGAACATTTTGTAGATTTGACGATACTATAATGTTGACAGTATTTGTCCATTCTCCGTAGTAGGACTACTACGAAGGATGAATTTCGGGTTTCGATACTTGTCCGACGTAGTTTTAACGAAGACGGATTCGTATTTCGGATTTAAGAGAAGATGGGTCTTTACGACAGAGATTACACTCAGGATGGTTACGAGCACCGCTACCACTATGCCCCCCGGATGCGCATTGGTTTTCCGAGGATTACTCCGGTCGTAAAATGGCTTCTTATAATCAACGGCATCGTCTTTTTTCTCACATCCGCCTTTGAGTCTCTTGGTATTTTTGCTATCCGCTGGTTCTCGGTCTTCCCGGTAAATATTGCTGCAACTTTTCAGTTATGGAGATTGATTACGTATCAATTTCTGCATGGTGGTTTCTGGCACATCGTTTTTAATATGCTCTGCCTTTATTTTCTCGGGCCACTCCTTGAGCGCCTCTGGGGCAGCAGAAAGTTCTTAATCTTTTATTTGATGTGCGGTGCTGCTGGCGGAATATTATATCCTTTGCTCGCCCTTGTCGGCTGGCTTGGTGTCGGACCTTTGATTGGCGCCTCGGGTGCCATCCTCGGTATTATTGCTGCTTGTGCGGTTCTTTTCCCCTCAATGAAAGTTTACGTCTTCGGTATTTTTCCTGTTTCTATGATGGTACTGGCCATTGTCTTGGCACTTGTAAGCATCCTGTCATTACTTAATCCTAACAAGTATACAAATGCAGGCGGCGAAGCTGCTCACCTCGCAGGTATGGTTGTCGGCGCCGCTTACGTTTTATCCAAACCTCTCAGGGCCAGATGGCAAATGAAAACAAGAGCTAAAAAGTGGAACAAGCAGAGAGACCTGGAGCAGCAGGTTCAGCAGGAGCTTGACCGAATACTTGAAAAGGTGCACAACTCCGGAATTCACAGCCTGTCCGCAAGGGAAAAGAAAATCCTGAAAAAAGCAACCCGTCTCGAGCAGACCAAAAACAGGTTATAAAACTTTTTTTATTCTTTTTTTCGTTCTGAATTTCTGCGCACGTTTTCTTGTGACTTGCTTTTTGCCCCTGTTTATGCTATTATGGTATTTTCTTTTTTTGAGGAAGTTTTATGGCAGAACAGCAGTCGCTTCCCGAGAGCGTTACAAAAATCAGTCTTGATGGAAAAGAAATCTTTCTCGTCGGTACCGCCCATGTCTCAAGGGAAAGTGTCGAAGACGTTAAAAAAACAATCCAGACCGTAAAACCGGATTCCGTCTGTATCGAGCTTTGCGAGCCCCGATACAGGGTTATGACAGAGCGTGACGCCTGGAGAAAAATGAACATCTTCAAAATCATCCGCGAGAAAAAATCGACCCTTCTTCTGGCACAGCTTATCCTCGGTGCTTTTTATCGGCAGCTCGGCGAAAAGCTCGGCATCCAGCCCGGTGCCGAGATGCTCGAGGCCGTGAACCAGGCCGGAAAGCTCGGCGCAAAGGTCATCCTGGCCGACAGAGAAATCGAAATAACACTAAAGCGGGTCTTCAGATACCTGTCGTTCTGGAATAAGATTAAAATACTCAGCCATTTTATTGCAGGACTCATCGCCGGTGAGGAAATCGATGAAAAACTTATCGAGCAGTTGAAAACGAAAGACCAGCTCGAAGCCGCTCTTTCCGAATTTGCCGAAAAGCTGCCGGAAGTCAAACGTCGTCTTCTTGACGAGCGTGACATTTACCTTGCACAGAAAATCCGTCATGCTGACGGCCCGAAAGTCGTCGCCGTTGTTGGTGCAGGACACGTCGCCGGAATAAAAAAGAGTATTAAAAAAGAGCAGTCTCTTGACGAGCTTATAAAGATACCGCCTAAATCACTCTGGCCGACAATCTTCAAATGGGTCATACCTGCAGCTATTATCGCTCTTATTGCTTACAGCTTTTACGCAAAGGGAACCGAAGCTTTGCTGCAGAATATCTATATCTGGCTGCTCGTTAACGGCTCGCTTTCAGCTCTCGGTGCCGCTGTCGCTTTTGCTCATCCGTTAACTATCCTTTCTGCCTTTGTAGCCGCTCCTTTTACAAGCCTGAATCCCGCACTTGCTGCCGGCTGGGTCGCAGGTCTCGTTGAAGCCTGGATTAGAAAGCCGACCGTGAATGATTTCGAGCAATTGCCGACGGACACTTCTACGCTTAAAGGTTTCTGGAAAAATCCGGTTACAAGAATTTTACTTGTTGTCGCTTTTGCAAATATTGGAAGTATGCTTGGGACCTGGATTGCAGGCATCTGGATAGGCAAAAAAAGCATAACTTGAAAAAATTTGAAAAACTGCTATCCTATGGAAATAGTTGTTTATTCCGTATTGTTAATCTTAATTGGAAGGGTGTAATTATGAAAAACTGCAAATCCTCAAACGTCTTTTTTGTTATTTTTGCTGCTGTTTTGATTTTCTCATCGGCATTAGTTGCTCAGGAATCCGTGCAAATGACTATCAATTCTGATAATGTCACCAGCCGCATCGATGAAAAGATTTACGGCCATTTTCTCGAACATATCTATCATTCCGTCAACGGAGGCCTCTGGGGTGAGATGGTCTGGAACAGAAGTTTTGAAGAGATGGCCGGTCAACATGAGGGACTCTGGTCTATAAAGGATGATTCTATCCTGCAGCAGAGCCTGGTTGATAATGTTCGGCTCTGGTTCGGAAATCCCGAATGGAAGGATTACGAAATTACCCTGCAGGCAAAAAAACTCGGCGGAGCGGAAGGTTTCCTTATCCTTTTCCGCGGCATCGACAATGAAAATTTTTATTGGTGCAATCTTGGCGGCTGGGGAAATATGCAGCACAGCCTGGAAAAAGGCTCCCAGGGCAGTCGATGGGGAATGGTCGGCCCGGCCGTTGAGGGAAGAATTGAAGAGGACAGGTGGTATGATATTCGAATCCGCTGCGAAAATAGCAAATTCCAGGTCTGGCTCGATAATCAAATGCTTATCGATTTCAACGACACAACCGACCCCCATCTCAAAGGCAGAGTCGGACTCGGCACCTGGTCAACACAGGCACAGTACAGAAACATCGAAGTCAAAGACCTCGACGGCAATATCCTTTTTAAAGGGCTGCCTGAGATTACAGAAGCGCAAATTACCGCCAGGTACTTCCAGCCTTTCGGAAACGTAAAAGTCGCTTTAACACAAGAGAACCCCTTTAACAGCAACTACTGCCAGTACATCGAAGCTGAAGAGGGCGGCTGTGGTATTATGCAGGAAAATTTCTCTGTCAAAAAAGGCTGTACTTATTCAGGCTCGCTCTGGCTGCGTGGTGATGCACCAGCAGGTCTGTCTATAAAGATTCTCGATGCTAATGATTTGCTCGACGAGGTCAAAATACGAATGCCTCGAAAACAGTGGAAGCAATATAAGTTCAAATTCACTCCGAAAGCATCTGCTGATAACGCTACTCTGAAAATAGAGCTATTGAGAAAAGGAAAAGTTTACATTGACCAGCTCAGCATAATGCAAACTTCGGTACAGAGGGCTGGTGGTTTTCGCCCCGACTTAGTTAATGCTGTCGCCGGGCTCAAACCGCCTGTAATTCGCTGGCCCGGTGGATGTTTCGCATCGCCTTATCGATGGAAAGACGGCATCGGCCCGCAGTATAAAAGAAAAGTCACACCGCGTCCCCTTTGGGATGACTTGGACATAAACTCCTACGGCACCGATGAATTCATTAAAATGTGCCGAAAAGTCGGCGCAGAGCCTCTAATCGTTGTTAATATCGGAACACAAAACTGGAACGGCAATGTGGACGAAGAAGAATTTCTCCAGGACGTCCTCGACTGGATTGAATATTGTAACGGCTCAGCAAAAAGCACCTGGGGCAAAGTCCGCTCTAAAAACGGTCACAAAAAACCATACAAGGTCAAATTCTGGGAGATTGATAACGAGACCTGGCATATGGGTGCAGAAAATTACGTCAAAGCTGTCAGAAAATTCGCAGCCGCTATGAAGGAAAAGGACCCTTCAATCAAGCTCGCCGCCTGCGGCTCAGGCGGTTTCAATCTCGATTGGAACAAACAAATTATCGACGGCTGCGCCGACCTCATCGATTACCTCAGCATTCACCATTACGAAAATCCGGACCGCTATGCACAAGGCCCGTACAGCTACGAAGATTTTATCAAGCAAACCGCTGAGCTAATCAAGGACTGCAATAATCCGGACCTGAAAATCTACTGCTCCGAATGGAACGCTCAAACCACCGATTGGCGAACAGGCCTTTATGCCGGCGGCGTTCTTAATGCTTTTGAAAGATGCGCACCGACTTTTGAGATGGCAGGCCCGGCCTTGTTTCTCCGCCATATCGACGCACCAGCCTGGGACAATGCCTTCATTAACTTTGACCA
>CAYNDE010000020.1:0-16450 GCA_964395535.1 uncultured Pirellulales bacterium | reverse complement strand
AGAATACGATTGGACCCAAAATCATAAACTGACCGTTCAATACATATAAAAAAAAATCCGCTATGCTTTTACTGCTCGGCCTCGGTGCGGTGATGTTGAGAAAAAAACGCTAACGGTTTAATGGGAGAGCAAAAGATGCAGGGCTACGACAAAATTATGATTTTCATAGACGGCGAGAATATTGTAATGCGCTATCAGGATATGATTGAAAAGGGACATAAGCAAAAACCGAATACCGAATATTGCAAGGACATATATGTCTGGAACGATAATCTGATACCGAGAAAAGAGATAGACCTTAGGCGCGTAACATACTATACATCAGCTGTTGGGTGCGATGACCATATAAATCAGTTAAGAGAAGAAATTCACAATATCAACTACAAGTTTAGTGGACGAGCTTACACATTCCATGGAGCGACTACATATCCAGAGGAGTGGGGATCTGTTGTGCCAAAGGTATTTAAAAAACCATCCCAAGGGCTAAAGAGCCGACAAGTAGATATTAACATCGCAATAGACATGCTTAATCATGCTACACCAAGTCAGGTTGACAGGATGTTATTAGTCTCCGGTGATGGTGATTTCATTCCCCTTATTCAGGAGGTGATGCGCCACGGTATTCAAGTGCACATTTCTGCTTTGTCAGACGGCTTGAATCCGAAGTTGAAGGTAGTTGCGGATATGTTTACTTTGCTCGATGACTCTATGTTTGTCAAAGACAAAAGCGTGTGAAGCGTAAAGCTGAGGACTAAATATTTTGGATTCCTGGTCGCCACTTTCGCGAGGACAAGTTTCGCAGGAATGACAAATTATAAAGTCGCCGTTCCCTTCGACAAGCTCAGGACAGGCCGGCGACTGCTAAACGAGCCTGACATAACGAAGGCGGATAAAATTTAAGATTTGAAATTTAAGATTTGAAAAAGAAAACGCCCGAATAATCCGTGGGACAAAATAGTTTTTACTGCAGATGCTAAATTAGTTTTTTGTCACTGTGCTTTTGGGGTGTGGCAAGATTATGCTTGACATTACGGGTCACGGGCTTAATATATAGCGGTGACAATAAAAAGCAACTGAATTGCGAAGATAAATTAATTTTTGAGGACAAAAAAATGGATGACAAGAAGGCTGACCTGGCAGGGCCGGGAATCGGTGACTACGCTGAGTTAGAGAAAATCCTGCCTAAAGACTACAAATCACTGCTTTCACCAAAAGAAACACAGCTCGCCACTTATGCAGTAAAAGACTACATTGAGCAGAACCTGTGCAAAGAGCTGAACCTAATCCGCGTGACGGTGCCGTTAATCGTGGATGCCGAAAGCGGGATTAACGACCTTCTCGACCGTGACGGCTCACGGACGCCCATCCAGTTTCATATATCAAACGACAATAACAAAAACCCAATCGACGCCCAGGTTGTCCAAGCAGCTACGAAATGGAAACGAATGGCACTGAAACAGTTCGGTATGAAAATCGGCGAAGGCCTGGTGACAGATATGCGAGCGGTGCGAAAAGATTACTTTTTAGACCACGACCACTCTGCATACGTTGACCAGTGGGACTGGGAGTTGGCTATCACGGCGGAGCAGCGGAACCTCAAATTCCTAAGAGAGGTTGTCGGAAAGCTCTGGAAGGTCCTCAAAGGTGCGGAAAGCCACGTTCAGGCACTTTTCAGCCAGCTCAAGACAGACAAATACCCGAACCTGCCTGATGAGCTGACCTTCATCCACGCCGAAGACATACTCGCACAATACCCGGACCTGCCGCGCAAACAAAGGGAAACAGAAATCGCAAAGGAATACGGAGCTTTGTTCATTATCGGCATCGGCTGGCCTCTCGAAGACGGATACCCGCACGAACTGAGAGCGGCTGACTACGACGACTGGGTTACGGAAACTACCAGTGAAGACGGCCGAGCTATGCACGGCCTGAACGGTGACATCCTTGTTTGGAACCCTGTTACCAAAAGGCGTCACGAGCTGACGTCTATGGGTATTAGAGTTAACGCTGAGACGCTGAAAATTCAACTTGAGATGGCGGGCCAGCTCGACTTTTTGAAATTGCCTTATCACCAGGCTATCATTAATAACCAGATACCGCTGAGCATCGGCGGCGGGATTGGTCAGTCACGTACGTTTATGCTGCTTCTGAAAAAAGCCCACATCGGAGAAGTGAGCGCAACGGTATGGCCTAAAGTCCTGAAAGATATGTGCAGAAAGAAGAACATTTATGTCATTGATTGATAAATAGCGGAGGATGGGGGACGGAGGACAGAGGACAGACGACGGAGGACAGAGGACAGATGCTCGATGCCGGATACTCGACAAGAAAGACGGAGAATAAAATACGAACGTTCAACGTTGAACTTTGAATCCACCTTCGTCTATTCAAAACTACGGTGGACAGGCATCGAACTTTCAATAAAAAATGGAGGGCGGAAGACTATTGAGATGGTCAGAGTTTTAGAGATAGTATTTTAATACGGCGGCGGTGTGCATCGCGAGCAAAATCAAATAATCAAGGTCACCGAGTGTGTAATGCTCGTGCATCATCGCATTGTCAACGTACAAGACTCCGAGACAGCCACCACGACGTACAATGGGGGCTATCATCGCGGAGCGGATTTTTTCGGCCTGCTCCATCTCAGCAGAGACGCTGGGAAAAACGATGGATTGATTTCTTTCAATGGCCTGTGTGATTTTGTCCTTAAGCTGAAGCTGGTCAAAGCTGACCGAGGTGCTGTCTCTTTTTCTTCCTGCGTGACAGGTCATCGGGCCTGCGGATTGATGTCTTAAGGCACACCAGGTATGAAAGGCTTCGAACTGCTTCATTGTGATATTCAATAATGCTGCGAGCAGATTATCAAGAGTTTCAGTTTTGCAGATTGCCTCAGCAGCTTCCGAGAAATCGGCCAATCTTTTTGCAGCCAGCCTCATAGCGGGTGCGTGAACTTCATCGGGCCTTCTTACGACGGTTTCGCTGCGCGGGGTGGTTAAAGAGGCTTCGACCTGAAGGGTCTCCTCGGCTTCGATAGCATTTTGGGGAGGGGCGGTTAAATCTATTTCGATAGTAAAGCTACCGATGAGCAAAGTGTCACCCGACTTGACGTCGGCCTGCTTGATTTGCCGGCCTGAAACGTAAGTTTTGTTTGCAGAATCCAAATCCTCTACAAACCACTGGCCAGACTCTCTCGGGTAGATGACGGCGTGCTTTCTGGAGACGGTTTTGTCGGGCAGACAGACCTCGCAGTCGGAGTGCCTTCCGATGTAGAGCGGCTGCTCGCCGAAAAATAATTCGTTTATTGTCTGTCCGCCTTTTTTGATGACTACTTTCATAGCACAGCGATTTAATTTTTTATTTGCTAAGAGATGAATCTTCCTCAGCGAAAAAGCTCTCTTTTTGTAATGATAGCACAATTTCGAATAATGTCAATATTTTATTGGGTAATAATTTTGAGAATTTTAGTCCCTCAATGGGGTAACTGATGATAAACCAAGTGTGAGAAGCGAATTATTTTGACAGGAGTTTAACGGCGTGTTTTGCGAAGTAAGTGATGATGATATTTGCGCCGGCTCGTTTGATAGCGGTCAGGGTTTCGAGGACAGCAGAGTCACGGTCGATGAGGGCTGCATCGGCGGCGGAATTCAGCATCATATATTCGCCGCTGACATTATAAGCAGCAATGGGACAATCGAAACGCTGAGCGGCTTTTGCGATAATGTCGAGATAAGGCAAGGCTGGCTTAACCATAACGATGTCGGCCCCTTCGTCAATATCGAGAGCGATTTCGGCAAGGGCCTGGATTGCGTTGGCAGGGTCGGCCTGGTAAGTTTTGCGGTCGCCAAATGCAGGTGCGGAATCCGCGGCGTCCCTGAAGGGGCCATAAAAGGCGGAGGCGAATTTGGCGGCATAGGACATAATGGCAACATCGTGAAAACCGTTTTGTTCGAGTGCTTCGCGGATGAATTTTACCCGGCCGTCCATCATATCGGAAGGAGCGACGATGTCTGCACCAGCCTGTGCGTGCGAGAGAGCGACTTTTGCGAGCAGCTCGCAGGTTGCATCATTGTCGATTTTGTTATCCTTAACAAGGCCGCAATGGCCGTGAGAGGTGTAACCGCAAAGGCAAATGTCAGTGACGACGGCAAGGTCGGGGACAATTTTTTTGATATTTTTTACAGCCTGCTGGACGGGGCCGTTTTCAGACCAAGCTTGCGAGCCTTTTTCATCCTTTTTTTCAGGCAGGCCGAAAAGCAGGATTGCAGGTATGCCTAAGTCGAATACTTCTTTTGCCTCAGTGACAATCGTATCGGGTGAGAAATGAAAACAGTCCTTCATTGAGGAAATCGGCTCTTTGAGATTGATGCCGGCTTTGACAAATAAAGGATAGATGAGGTTATCGATGCTGAGTGTAGTTTCGCGACAGAGTCTTCGCATGGTGTGTGATTTACGCAGGCGACGCAGTCTTGTTTTCGGAAACTCCATAAACGACTCCTTACTTAACAGATGATTTTATCTCATTGTCGGTAAGATAGCAAGGCGGTTCGTTTAGCCAGTTTCCGTCGGCGGGGTCGGCTACTAAAAACCTATAGTTACCTTTGCAGAGATTAAAGAAGGTGCAGGACAGGCACCTTTTGTCGGCGAAGTTTCGTTTATCTTGCAATTTTTTCAGTACGGGCTCATCAGGATTTTGCCAGATTTGCTTGAGGCTTTGTTCTTTTATATTTCCGAGCGAATAATTTCGCCAGAACTGATCGGGATGGATATTTCCGGCCGGGCCTATGCAAAATAATTTTTCTCCTATTCTGTTACCGCCATTGATTTGCAAAAGCTGCTGAGCCTGTTTAAATTTCTGAGTTTGTTTTTGTAATTTCAGGAGTATGTAGGGGCCGTCACAGTGGTTGCCGACGGTGAGGACCTCATCGACAAGGTTCTTTGCAACATATTCATTCGTCTTTTCAATTATAGTGTCAATTGCTTTTCGTGTTTCGGCCGGCTTCAGGACAAGTTCTTCAAAAGCTACTGCCCTGCCGACCCTTATCAGATGATAGAAACATATTCTTCGGATACCCAGTGACGCAGCTAAATCAAAGATATAGGGGATAAATTCTGCATTCAGTTTTGTGATTGTGAAACGCAGGCCTGTTCGCAGATTAAATTTCGCGCAATTCTTAATTGCGTCAAGAGCTTTTTGGAAAGAGCCTTCGGCCTGTCTGAACCGGTCGTGAAATTTTTTATCGCCGTCAATCGAGATACCGACATAGCTGACGTTCGCAGCGGCAATTTTTTCGGCGGTACTTTCATCAATTAAAGTTCCGTTTGTGGATAGGACTGTACGCAGGCCAGTGCGATTTGCGTGATTTAGCAATTCGAATAAGTCGTCTCTTAAAAGTGGCTCGCCGCCTGAAAATAAGACGACGGGACAATTAATTTCGGCAAGCTGGTCAATTAAATCGAGAGCTTGCTTTGTATTTAATTCACTCGTTAAAGGTGCATCAGCGGAGCTGCTGTAACAGTGAGAGCACCTGAGGTTGCAGCGGTTAGTGCAGTTATAGACGACAACGGGGCCTGTGGTGTCATCGAGTGAATATCGCAAATAGTCGGATTGGCCTGCCTGGCCGCAATATAGCTTCGAGACGTTTATCATTTGTAAGAGCTTTCAATCGCATCGATAAGGCTGTCGATTGTATGTTCAGCAGCTTCGATGTCGGGTTTGATTCCGAATTTTTTCAACTGCTGCGATGTTACCGGGCCGATAGATGCAATTTTTACTTTAGAGGATTTGACGAGGGCGGGTGAGAATTTTTCGAAGAAGAATTTTACAGCTGAAGGGCTGGCGAAGGTTAGCCAGTCGATGCAGCCGGCCTTTAGATTTTGCTCTACGGTTTCCGTGTCACTTTGGTCAGGGGCGATTTCATAGACGGGGGAATCCACAAGATTTGCACCAGCTTTTTCGAGTATGTCATTTAGGATTTTATCAGCCTGGAGAGACCTGAGCAGCAGGACGTTTTTGTTTTCGAGATTTTCGCAGGAGATAAGCTGTTTTGCGAGCTGCTCGGAGGTAAAAACGGTGGGGACAAAATCGGGTATTATTCCGTATTCGCGAAGCTTGTCTGCGGTTTTTACCCCGACGGCTGCGATTTTCGAGTTTGCGAAGACGCGGCAGTCTTTTCCAACTTTAGCGAGGAAGTCGAAGAAGATTTGAACGCCGTTTTGACTTGTGAAAATTATCCAGTGGAAACCTGAAAAGTTTGTAATTGTTTTTAGAAATTCATTTTTGTCTGTGAGCGGTTTTATCCGGATTGTATTAAAAGTCAAAGGGTTACCGCCCTTTTTCAGGATTTCGGCGGCGAGCTCGGCATTTGCTTTTGCATCGCGTGTGAAAAGAATGTTTTTTCCGAAAAGCGGTTTTTTCATAAACCAGTTCAAGGTGTTGTCGCGTTCGGCGGCGGTTCCGATTACGAGCAAGGCGGGAGGCTGGACGTTTTGTTTCTTGGAGTCATTCGATATTTTTGCAATTGTTGATTTAACGATTTTCTGCGTAGGCAGAGTAACATCAGCTATTACAGCGGCGGGTGTTTTTTCATCGAGGCCGTTAGTCAGGAGGTTTTCAACAATGACGTCGAGATTTTGCAGGCCCATATAGAAAACGATTGTGCCTTTGAACTTTGCAAGCAGGTGCCAGTCGATGTTCGAGGTTTGTTTATCATCGGCTTCCCGGCCGGTAACAAAAACGAGCTGTGATGCGTAGTTACGGTCGGTCAGCAGGATTCCGGCGTAAGAGGCGGCAGCGACGGCAGCGGTTATTCCCGGTACGATTTCGAAATCGATACCGGCCTGCGAAAGAGCGTCTGCCTCCTGCGAGACTCTTGAGAAAATACAGGGGTCACCGCCCTTCAGGCGTACGACGGTTTTCCCGGCAAGTGCCTTTTCAATCATTAACATATTGATAGTGTCCTGAGTGACAGAGGCGGGGCCTGCCCTTTTAGGAGTGTGGATTACTTCGGCGTTTTGTTTTGCGTATTTGAGCAAGGCAGGATTCGCAAGCTTATCGATGATAATGCAGTCAGCGATTTTAAGCAGTTCCGCCGCCCTTATAGTAATAAGGTCGGGTGCCCCCGGGCCTGCTCCGACGAGAAAGACTTTGCCGATATTTTTTATTGTTTCAGCCATTATTAGTTTTCATCTGTTCCAGGATTTTTTTGCCGCCTTCATCGAGCAATCGTCCGGCGAGCGTGTCAGCTAAATTCAGCGCATTTTCGACTGGGCCTGCAATCCGACGCTTGACAAAATTTTTGCCCTCGATATCCGAGATAAAGGCAGTAATAGTTATATCATTTGCAGAGATTTTTGCAAAGGCCCCGACGGGAGCGTGACAGCCGCAACGGGTCGCTATCAGGATTTGGCGCTCTGCGAGTGTCCGGATTTGAACATTTTTATCGTTTAAGGGCATAAGCAATTCGTTTGTAATTTTGTCATCGGCCCTTGTCTGAACGGCGAGAGCACCTTGTGCAGGGGCGGGCAAAAATTGTTCAGGGTCGAAACAAAAACTGATTCTGTGGGCGAGTTCTATTCTTTCGAGTCCTGCTCTTGCGAGAATGACGGCGTCGATGGAGCCGACATCAACTTTTTTTATTCTCGTAGTGACATTTCCTCGAATGGGGACAACTTCGAGGTCGCCCCTCAGACGTTTAATCTGCACCATCCTTCTTAAGCTTGATGTTCCTATTTTTGCTGCAGTTTTCAACTGGCTGATAGAATTGATTTTTTCGGCGGAGACGAGGCAGTCCTCAGGAAAGCTGCGTTCGCAGACGGCGATAATTTTAAGACCCGTGGTCTGTTTTGTGGGCAGGTCTTTGAAGCTGTGAACAGCGAAATCGGCGCTTCCGGCGAGCAAAGAGTCTTCAATTTTAGAAGTAAAAAAACCGGTTGATTTTAACTGCCAGAGTGAGGTTTTTCTGTCGATGTCACCTTTTGTCGTTATTTTTTTGATTATGATTTTTAAAGCGGGGTGAATTTTTTCGAGGGCATCGATAATGATGCGAGTTTGCGCCAGTGCGAGTTTTGAAGCTCTTGCAGCAACGGTAAGGGATTTCATTTTCGCAGCTCTTTTGATTCTGAGAGGAAAATTTTATTAAGTAAATCTGCTGCCTGCAATTGTTCAGACGTCGGCTCGGTAGTGCCATTTTGTCTCAAAAAGGAGATTGGGCTGTGCAGCAATTTTTTCGACAGAGACTCTGCAAATACTTTGAGCCTGTCTTCGATGTTGTCGCCATTTGCTTTTGCAAATTCCTTTGCGTAACGGGCGGCGTGGTCTTCGGCGAGCTTGTGAGCCATTTGATTCAGTTTCGAGATGACCGGTGCGAGGTCGAGAGAAAGAAACCAGGCGGCGAACTTGTCTGTGAATTCATTAACAACGGCTTTTGCATTAATTATCTCGGCGGAGCGTTTTTTTGCACCGGTTTTCACGAGCTTTTTCAAGTCGTCGATATTATACAGGCGAACGGATTTGAGACGGCTGATTTCAGGGTCGATGTCCCTTGGGACAGCGATATCGATTATCAGAAGCGGTTTTTTTCTGACGGTCAAAATATTTTTTACCGATTGATAAGTTAAAACCGGTTTTCGAGAGGCGGTAGAGCTAATCAGCAAATCGATGCGGGTCAAATAGTCGCTGATATTTCGCAAAGGGATAACTGTTATGTTTGCGTACTTTGCGAAAAGTGAGTATGCCTTTTTTGGAGTTCGGTCGGCAATAGTCAGACTTTTCGGCTTTGATTTAAGCAGATACTTTGCCAAAAGCTGCGCATTTTTTCCTGCACCTATGAGCAGAACGTCAGAGCTTTGCAGTTTTATTTCTTTTTTTGCAAGCTCGACGGCAGCGAGGGCGACGGAAACGGGGCCTGCGGCTATTTTCGTTTTTGCCCTGACATCTTTTCCCACTCTGAAAGCGCTGTGAAAGAGACGATGGAAGACTATCCTGCTCATTCGAGCGTTTATTGATTCGGTGTATGCTGATTTGAGCTGTGCGAGGATTTGTGTTTCGCCGAGGACCTGCGAATCGAGGCCTGCAGCGACCTCGAAAAGATGGCGAACGACGTCAAGGCCTTCATAAAAGCGATGATATTTTTTCCAGATACTGAGAGAGTCAGGATTGAAGGTGGTTAAAAGGCGGCTGAGGAATTTTGTGCAGTCGAAGTTTTTTTTTACATAAAGATAAACTTCGGTTCGATTGCAGGTCTGGAGCAGAAGGGCTTCGCTAACAGAGCGATTAGCGTGCATTTTACGAAGGATGGATTTTCTGCGGTCTGCTGACAAAGAGAGCTTTTCCCTCAATTTAATGGGGCAGTTATGATGTGTAACACTGTACGCAATCAGTTTCATATATGTGCAATCTCAGGTTACAAAGCTACAATTTTAAGATTCAATCGGCGGCAGAAGCCCTGGCCAGACAAAAACAACCATGCGAGTAATCAAAACTTAAAACACAGTAATTTTACCGCCCTTCTCGTTCATTTTCTTCAATAATGTTTTGAGCTCTTCGAGCATCAGATTCAACTGCTGAGAATTTTCGAGCAGGTTTTCATAGAACTTTGCATCGTTAACCAATCTTGCGAGCGTTCCATCGCCGGTATCTATTTTGTCCAGGATGGACTGAAGTTTAATAACTGCCTTGCTTAAATCAGCGGCTGTTGTGGTTGCTTCGGCGAAAAAGGACTCGAGCTGTTCCAGTGTCTGCGTGGCCTGTCGCGTGGTACTTTTCAGGTTTTGCAAAGAGTCCCTGATGTTCTGCCTGTTATTCGGGTCACCGATAATTCTGTTAGCATTTTTTATCATAACATTTAAGCTTATGATAAGCTCATCCAGCTCCCGCTGGGTCTGCTCGGGGAAGAAATCGCTGCTGGAACCTGTAGAACCCTGCAGGAGCATACCTGCGCGCAGAAAAGCAGTTTCGGGCCTGTTGGGGTCGCGCGGTGTCAGCGGCAAAGACTGGTCAACGTCAAGGTCGATATAGCTGCTTCCGAGCCCTCGAGTCATTAATTTAACGTTAACATTGGAAGGAATAGTGTTATAAGCATCGTTAATGCTGAGCACGGCAGCCACTTGATGATACTGTCGGCCTGTGGGGTCTTTGCGTATTTCGGGTGGAAAGACTTTGGTGACCCTTCCAATCTGGTAACCGCAGAATTGTACGGGAGTATCGACCTGAATACCCGGTGCGGAGGCAAACTGGACGTGAACATCGAAAGAATTGAGCTTGCTGAGAGCCGTCGGCAGGTCACCGAATTGAAAGACGAGCCAGCCGAAAGCGCAGAGACCAGCGAGCACAAAAATACCCACGGTGATGTTCCGGATTCTTTGTGTGGTTTCATAATCACTCACTTTTTCGCCCTTTCAAATCCAGCCTTTGTTCAAGAAACAATTCCCTGATTTCCCTGAGCGGGTAGCCGGTTTTATTGAGCTTTTTAATAATTTTGACCCGCTGAACCGCCCTTTCATCGAAGAGTCGCCTTTTCGTCTGAGTAACCCTGGTAGGCTCAATGAGTCCCACCATAAGATAATATTGCAGAGATTGTCTTGAAATACCAGCTTTTTTTGCAGCCTGCCCAATAGATAACAATTGCGTTTTCTTCTCTGCCATTTTCGTTATTGTACTTTGCCGGTTCGGTTTTGTCCAATGCGGTTTATAAGTTTCAAAAGAGAATTTTCGACCTGCTCAAGGGTTATTTTTTTTACCATTTTCTTAGGGCTGGAAGCCCTTGCAGATTCTATAAAGCCGGCTGAAGGCATAACCAGATAATCAAAGCTCCGGGGTATGTCGTGCTGGTTTTTTCTAAAGGCTTCTCTTATTAATCTTTTGAGGCGATTTCTGATAACAGCGGAGCCGAGAGTTTTTGATACGGATAGGCCGAGCCTCGGCCTGCCAAGGTTATTTTCGGCCATAAAAACGATAAGCAGGGAGTCGGAGGAGCGCATATTTCGAGCAAGGACAGATTTGAACTGGCCGTTTTTGAGAAGCCTTGCTGATTTTGGAAAAGTCAAACGCTTCATAAAAATAGATACAAAATATTATTCTATATTTTTTCAACCGCAACTATGAGCTATCAGCCTCTTGTCTTCTGCGCAGGACCTCGGCACTTATTTTACGCAGGGTCTTTCGATAGTCGAGCACTCCAACGAGCTTGTCATTATTTTCGCTCTCGACGACGGGCAGACTTTCCAGGCTGAACTTATTCATATGCTCGACGGCCTCTTCGAGAGATTTCTTTGGAGTAGTTTTGTCAAGAAGGGGTTCAGCAACATCACAGGCAAGCAGCCAGCCGGCAACATCCTGACTGGCAAAGACCTGCTTGATATCAGCGACGGTTATTATACCAATAATCTTCAGGTCGTTATCAATCACAGGATAATAGAGGTTCTCCGTGCTGCTGAAGACTTCAAGGATTTGATGGAGTGGGGTGTCCTGCGTGATAGTGACAGGGTTAGCATCCATAACGTCTCTGACGAGATAAGTTTTTATAAGGTCCTCCTCGGTAACATTGAGGCCGATTTCACCGGCTTTTGCGACACCGGCTTTGACGAAGATTGGGCCGAGAATTTCCACAACAAAAACGGCGGTCATCACAATCATAATAATTGTATGTCCGAGAGTTTCTCCGAACTGCCTGCTGGCGAGAATTGCCAGGCCAATAGAGACACCAGCCTGCGGCAGCAGGCAGATACCGAGGTATTTCTGAACGACTTTTGGAGCAGCAGAAAACCTTGCCCCCAACCAGCAGCCGAGGATTTTGCCGCCTGCCCTGGAAAAGATAAAGACCAAAATCATAACAATAACAGGTACGGTGAGCTTATCAAACTGCATATGCGCACCGGCAAGGACAAAAAACGAGATGTAAATTGGCGGTGAAAATTTTTCGACAAGCTTGAAGACGGCTTTGCTTTGCCGCGGCAGGAGATTTGCGAGTGTAATGCCTAAAACCATAGCAGGCAGAATAGGGTCAATGCCAGGTATCATCGATACGCCGACAACCAATAAAAGCGATGCGAGCGTAAATTCGAGGATTTTGTCCTCGGCTTTGACAATCTTTAACAAATAAAATAAAAACAGAGCAGCGAGAAAGCCAAGCAAAACTGCACCGACAACTTCGGCGAGCAGTAAAAGCGTGCCTGTAAGCACCGAATTACCAGCCTGGCCGGTGGTAAGCGCTTTTGCACCGGTAGCAGCAGCTCTATAGAGCAGAAGCGCAAGTGCATCATCGAGGGCAACGATAGCGAGGATGGCAGCAGTTAAAGGGCCTCTTGTCTTGTGCTCCCATAAGACGTTGGCAGTGGCAGCTGGCGCGGTAGCAGAGGCGATGGCTCCCAGGACCATGCCGAGAGCTACAGCAGTAGCAAGTTGTTTCGTTATTAATAAAGCAGCCAGAGATGTCCCCACAGCAACGAGCAAAAAGGCGCCAAGGCCCTGCGAAAAAAGTATGGTGAAGAACTGTTTACCGTATTTTTTGAAAACTTCACTTCTCAATTCGCCGCCAATCATAAAGCCTATCAATCCGAGAGCGAACATTGTGAAAGGTTCGAGCTTCTCGATAGTTTCGGGCTTTATAAGGCCTGTGATGTCACCGAGCAAAATACCGACAAAGACAGCACCTACGACCTGGGGGATGTGGACTTTCTGCGAAAGCCTGGCACCGAAAGTTCCGCCGAGAATAATCAGGCCGAACAGCAATGCCAGATTTAAAAAGTTGTCAGCACTCGCTATAACATATGTATAAATCATAGCAATTTTTTTATTAGAATATTACCGCAGAAAAACAAAATATATCAAAGTTACTGCTCATGAGGTATTTCACCGGCTTTTCGAAGGGCAATTTTAGTGAGAATGGGACCGACGATTTCAAAGAAAATACAGGTTGCAGTGACGGTAGTGAGGACATTGACACCGATTTTAGCGGCGTGCGGGATATTATATGTGGTACCAAGAAAATCCAGCTCGTGTTTGATTATAAGTGAGAGCCCGATTGCGACGCCGGCCTGCGATAAAATTCCAAGTCCGACATATTTTTTTACATTCTCATCAACCTTTCCGAACATAGCGCCAAGCCTGGCACCTCCTATAAGACCCGCAGACCTTGCAATGATGTAAACGAGGCCGACGAGCCCCAGGGCCGGCAGCGTCGCCAATTCCAGATGTGCACCTGCAAGACAAAAGAAAAGGACAAATAACAACGGCATAACACTCAAGAGCGCATCATTAACATTAAATAACAAAGACTGCCGCCTGGTATTTGCCAGAGTAAAACCAACAATCATATTGGTAAGAATCAACGATAAGTGCCATCGGTTCGACAAACCTGTAGCAATCAGGACCACTCCAAAGATAAGTATTAATATCTCCCTCGAATTTTTCATATTTCGAACGAGAATGCTGATAATAAATCCCACAAAGGCACCTAAAAGGAAACTGAAGAAGATTTCTTTTGCAGGCTGCTGCAAAGCAAGAAAGATATTTTCGTGCGGGCCGGCAGCCTCGGCTATGAGAAGGTTTTTAGCCAAAGCCGCAGCAAAGCCAAAAATAAGAATGGCCAGGCCATCATCAAAACCAACAACCGCGTAAAGTGCCTTTGTGAGATTGCCTTTAGCCTTATACTCCTGAATAACGGCAACAGTACCTGCAGGTGCACTTGCCGGCGCCATTGCGCCAAAAATAATGGATAAAGGCAAATCCCTCGTTAACAGATAGATAGCAGCAGTAACGGCTAAAAAAGCTCCGAAAGATTCGGCGAAAATTATAGAGACGATTCCGACGCCGAGCTTTTTTAACGAGGCAATGTTCAGTTCGGTGCCAATGCTAAAAGCAACAAAACCAAGCGCTACCTGCGTCAGAAAGGAGAGGCTTTCGAGAGCCGGCTCATCCAGAATGTTGAATAACGAATGACCAAGTATTACACCGAGAACCATATAACCGATAAGAGAAGGCAGCCTGACACGTCTTGCCGTCCGGCCGAAATAAAAGCCAATAATAGAGAGCAAACCAAGGATGGTTAATAAGGAAATTTTAAGAAACGACAGGTCAAAATTCATTTTTCAGCTTTCATCTAAAAGTTACAATGTACGAAGCTTCACCTTAAGCCTGCAAAGAACCAACAGAATAAGAAACGTTCTGGACGTTTATCATCACTCCTGTTCGTTCGTTAAGATTTCCGGTTATAGTTTCAATGCGTCTTATGATTTCATTTGTAAGTCCGCTTTCCACGAGAGTAATAACAATTTTTGCCTCCGTTCGTGAAGCACCGTTCCAAAAAGCGGCAAATAAAGGCATCTTTGCAAGATAGGCCGCAGCAGTTTCAGCATTAACAACGACCAAAGAAATCGGCTCAACCGAGGCGATGACATTGATTATGTCTCTGAAAATGTCCTCATCCTGAACAAAAATATGTAATATGCTTTTTGCTGTTTGGCCTTCAGTTTTAATATCCGCCTTCGTATGCCTGAGAAAACTTTCCAAAACTGTCTGCTCATTTTTTTGAGCAAGGATTTCATCGACCGCCCCCGGTATCAAAAGAGTCTGTGAAACAGCCGACAAAAGCCTGATATGCCTGTTTGTCTGCTCCTGGGGAGCTATGATATAAACAATGAGTTTGACGTCTTTTCCATCCAGAGCTTCAAAGCCGACACCCGAAGGTATTGTAATAATTCCGACGACGAAGTCAGTAATGGAGCTGATTCGACAATGTGGGATTGCTATGCCTGAGCCGAAACCTGTAGAACCGAGGCGCTCTCTTTCAAGAAGAGCTTCAAGCAGAGAGTCCTGCGAGATATCTTTTAAAATGGGATTTTTCTTCGCAGACGCAACAACCATTTTTAAGGCGGCCTTTTTATTCTCAGGGGCCGCATTTGCAACAATGCATTCTTTTTGCACTAAATCTATCAATCTCATAATCAAGTTCCCGTTTAAAAAAATTGTGAAAAAAATCAAACTTCCACAGGCCTGCCCATACTATCAGCTTCCCTTTGCTTAGCCAAAACTTCAGCAATGAGCCTGCGATGGACCGCCCGAGCATCAAGAACTCCTATTATTTTATCACCGTTGTCAACACTAACAACGGGCAAATAATCCACATCCAGATATTTTATTTCATCGAGAGCTTCTGTTAAAGAGAGCTGCGGATTCAATTTAGCAGGTACAGAGACGACAATATCCAGGGCCACAAGCCAGTCGTTCAATTCCTGAGTTGCAAAGGAGTTCCTGATACTATCAAGGGTAAAACCGCCGATGAGTCTTTGCTCCGTATCGACAACAGGGTAATAAAAACTGCTTGTATTAGCAACAATTTTCACCAATTCGGCCAGAGAAGTCCCTGCAGCAATCACGGTTATATCAGTATCCATCACATCAGCAACATTATATTTTCTGATAAGGTCCTGTTCGGTAATATTGAGGCCTATTTCACCGGCTTTTTTAACAGACGCTTTTACAAAGACAGGGCCGACGAGCTGAAGTGTAAAAATACCGATAATTATTACTGATAACATCAGGTCTCTGATTTCGCCCTCGAAGCGCTGACTGGCCATAACGAGCAAAGCGACAGCGATTGTGCCCTGCTGATAAAGGCAGAAGCTGAGATACTTTTTTATCGAGGGGACGGCCTTAGAGTAAACAGCTCCCAGATACGAACCGGAAGTCTTGCCGGCTACACTGCCGAGAACATAAGCTACTGAAAAAATTGCTATATGTGCGGTGAAGCCGGAAATTTTCAGGCGCGAGCCGATTAGGACAAAAAACAATACATAAACGGGCGGAGAAAATCTCCTAACAAGGTCGAAACTTTTGGAGCTTCTCTTGGGCTCGGTATTAACAAAGGTCAGGCCAAATGCCATCGAGGATAAAATTACATCAAGCTCAAGGGTTTTAGCCAGACCGATAGTCAGGATTATCGAGCTTATAGAAAAAATCAAGATAAGCTCATCATCATCGAGCAGCTTAATAATAAAGCGAAGCAACAGGCCGGCAATGAAACCGAGCAGCAGCGAGCCTGATACATCATAAAGGGACAATAATATCATTTTAAGCAGTCCGGTCTGCTGATGGCCTATGAGAATCGCAGCGACAGGGACAGAGCAGATATACAAAAACATAGCGAGTGCGTCATCGAGAGCGACGATGGCGGTGAGCATAGAAGTGAGCGGGCCTCTCGTTTTATATTCCCAGAGGACATTAACGGTCGAGGCTGGGTCGGTGGCGGAACAAATCGCTCCAAAAACAAGGGCAATAGCCAGAGCGATGTGCCACTGGAAAAAGAAAGAGGCTGCGAGAAAGGAAAGTAAAATAACGAGCAAAAAGGCTGTCAGGCCTTCAAACAGCAAAATCCAGAAGACCTGTTTGCCAAAGCGTGCGAAGATATCCCTTTTGAGCTCGCCGCCGATAAGAAAGCCGATTATGCCCAAAGCA
>CAYNDE010000019.1:0-16706 GCA_964395535.1 uncultured Pirellulales bacterium | reverse complement strand
TTTCTCGTTAATATCTTCGGTTTTACCAGATTTTATAACTCTTTTGTCATCAGCCCTGTATTTATGAGCCAGCTCTTCGGGGAAGAAATCGTAATCTGTTTTTCCTGCAATATCTTTGGCTTTAATTTTCAAATCTCTGGCGTAATTTCCATTACAGGATATGTAGACTGAGTCCTTATCCTTGAGAAATATCTTTTGTGGCAGGTTCTCAAGGAGCGTTTTATACTTGTTTTCACTAACCTGCAGAGATTTTTCAGCCTTTTTCCGTTCGTTGCTTTCGATTAACTCCCATTTACCTTCACGCCTGATAAGAGCAAGTCCGTGACTGCTGATTACATCTATAATTTCACTTGCACCACATTTGTTTAAGCAGTAGGAACAAATTGCCAGTATCTGATGTTCATCAATTGCACTATCTACCTGCCTTTCATAATCAGCAAAGCATTTCCAATCTTTTGCTTCGAGCCAAGCGGTATTTCCCATTACCCTTATACCATCAAATCCAGCAAAGACCGCTTTGTCAATCTTATCAATCCAAGCATTGAAAACTCTTTGCAACTCAAAACCACCGTCTTTGAGATACCATTGGTTATGTGGAATGATTTCCATTTGACCTGTTTTTAAATACCGATCAAAGTCAGATATAGCTCCTCTCAATGCGTCCTTAGCCTTTTTTTCGTTAAGAGGCTCGGAAGTTACCCACACACAGAGCTCATTGTTCTTCAGACCAGCTTTAAAATAGGGAACCAGAATATCAATTAAATCTTCTCCGGTTTCGTAAAATAGACAAAAATGTGAACCCCAAGGCACATTGCCTAATATGCCGATTCCTGTTTCTCTACCAGCTTGTTTTATCTTTTTGATTGGCATCCTTGCGAATATCTTTCAATCAGTATTGGTTATGCTTCTCTTGAAAAGAAAGACTCCACAAATCCAGAAAAGTGCAAAGATAACATGCGAAAAAGCATCCCCAAAGTTCCTTGAGGGATTCTACCATTTATGCGCCCCCAATCTGGACTTCGAAACCAAGCTTTTTAAAGCACTTAGGTAAACGTTAAACCCGCAATATACCTATTTGCAGCCATAGCTATCCCCAATACATATATATCGGATTATATGGCTCGAAAAAAACAGAGAAAAATGAGTTTTTCGACTGACACACCTTTTTTCTATCACCAATTTGAAGGCCAAACCAAACCTTAAGGCAGGTTGATAGCATAAAAAAGCGAGGTGATTGGACCATCTGGGGGCAAACCAATTGGACCATGCTGCCTCGCCGAGGTTTTAAGTCGTTGAAAACGATATTCTTTTCTGACTGAAACTGTTTTTGTTATAGAAAAACCAATATCGGTCAATTAAAGACCGTTCATTTAACAAATTGGGGAAACAATGGCAACTTGCTGATAATCTTATTGGCAGGCAGGAGACCAAAACACTTTAAATCCCCCCAAGCAAAGGATTGAAATTGAGGAAGTATAAACATCATTTTTGTAACCATTGCTCTACTGGCAACTGATTCACGGATTGGCGAAGCACGGGATCAACATTTGTGTAAATTTTATTTGTAAGTGTCGGCGATGAATGTTCTAAAAGCCGCTGTGTAACAGCGGTAAATACACCGTTTTGAGCAAGCATGGAACCAAAGGTCTTACGTAAATCATGAAACTTTAGGTCAGCTAATCCTGCATCCTCACAAATCTTTTTCCACCGCTTGTGGCTGAAATTGTCATTGAATAGTGTCGCCTGTTCGGAATTCGATCCATTAAGACACTTCTTCAGTTCTGCCATCACTTCAGCATGCACAGGGCGAGAGCCCATGCTTTTGCCGGTTTTTTTGCTCACCGTGGTTATACAGTTCTTCATGAAGTCGAGGTCACTTATTTTCAGTGATTCAATATCACCCCGTCTAAGACCAGTACCTAAAGCCAATAAGATTCTCATTTTTAGAGTTTGATAAGGCTCTGCCGCAGCCAGTAACTTTTTTATCTGAATATCGTTCAACGATTTCACTGGCCTTTCCTCTTCTTTCAATTCCTTGATTTTTACCGCACCGTTTAAATATCTATTTTCTCTGCACCAGTTGACAAATGTTTTCAAGTTCCTGATGTCCTTATTGAGCGTTGGGCGTTTTACTTCGCTTCCTCTTTGGAGTATAAATTTGTCGATGACATTTTGGGTGATCTGTTTTGAATTACATTGTCCTACGATCCGCTCAAAGTTTCTCAGGGACAAGGCAATTTCATAAAGCGTGCCTTCGGTGACACCCTGGACTTTTTTGGATTCCCGATATTCATCAACCATCTGCTGCCAGTCAGCTGCCACCATACCCGTGAATACGTCTGAATTCAACTGAGTATATCTGATCTGCTTATAATGTTCCGCCAACTCCTTGCTTGGCAGAGCCTTTGCTTTACGATTTCCGCTCTCATACCAACCGACCCACCAACCATTCACATTTTTCCGCTTGTAAACCCAAACTTTTTTCATAATATTTATTGTATCGTAAATATAGGGGTGCGAATCAAGCAGGAAAGAAGGCCGAGGTTCATGCAAATCGGTAACAAAGTGGAGACATGTGGCAAGGTGATCGAATCGCACGAATTGCAAGAGTTTATATTACAAAGGTTTATGGTGCTGATATGTTTTTAGCACTCGGATATATAATCTGGTTGACTTCGTTGAGTTGTACTGAACATCAGAGAATCGTCTTATTGGTCAACAGATTTAATAGACTATTTACGCTTAAAATTCCCATAAAAATTTTGTTTTTGAGCTGAAATTTGTGGTTGGTTTTGCCTCATATCTGTAAAAATTGCTTTCAGCGGAGACAAAATGGTGTCAGGAATTCGTGTGAAATATCGTGACAAAAACAATTACAAATAAGCAGTATATATTACTTATAAGCTATTTTAGCCAATCGGCAGCTAAGATAGCTAAATCTTTTTCATTGACAATATCATTCGGATCAGCAACATCAAACAAAGAATTATAGTTACTGTCACCTGGTGAACTTTGCCAGGAATTAGCAAAATGAGCAAAATCTACAAAGTTGATCTTATTGTCAAGATCGAAGTCTGCTTTGGACTGTGAAGACAGTTTGATAAGTTCAATTCCATTGCCTGTGCCGAGATTTCGCGAATACTGTTTATCAATAGGATTATTCCAGTGCTCATGTACACCCAGGCTCTGCAGATTATTTCCGTCATTATCGGGATCATAGAATGTCCCTGAGTCTGGCAGATTGGCAAGTGCTGCTTCATGCAGATAATCCTCAGCGCCACCTTCGAGATCCGCCTTTGCAACGACATGTGGCCATTCCTCTAAAAGAAAATCATATCCTACAGAATCAATAGCAACTGGATCTAAAGAAGCAAAAAGACTGCTTGGCCAATCACCTTCATTACCATCACCAAAAGGTTCCATTAGCCATTTATACGGGTGTGAATCCCAGTAATAGCCTCCGAAAAGACCATCAATCAGATACAGAACCGTTTTGTCACCAAGGTCAGGGTGCCCCATCAGATCAACCAATGCCCGATATTTTCCCATTCCCGGACTCCATCCGGACAGCGCAGCGGTGAACCGTAGTGATTTTTCGCACACAACGTAATCCCCGCAGAATGTCCCTTCAAAACGGCAAAATTGATGATGTAATCAGCCTCTGCAAATGAAATCGGTAAATAGTCTGGAACCTTGCCGTTTGCATCCGGGATGCTCCAATAAACAGGCACACTGGAAAACTCGGCGCGGATTCTGCCCGATACACCGAAATTGTCCAGATAGTTCACATCCGGAAATTCCGGATGCAACATATTCCAGTAAAAATTCGGCACCATCCCGGTCGGATCGCCGACTGTAATTTTGTTAGGATCTACACCAGCCTTATTGACAAGCTGCCGTAGCAAAGCCAGAATCATTTGCGGCGAATTATCGATCCGGTTCATAATGCTTGCCTTCTTATTATATGTCACCGGATCGACCTGCTGACTCCTGGCATTGCAGGTTGTAAGATTGACTTTAATTGAGACCTTTTCTCCGCTTTGATAGCCGACAGCACCTTTACCATGAGACTGATTAAAGTATTTGAAAATACCATCCCATGCTTCTTCTTCTGTACATTTACCTGAAAGCGATCGTATTGCCTGTGACATGATCTGTTCTACAACATCCAGATTTGTATGGTTGCTGTCCCACCAAGGCTCTTCTGATTCATACCCGTCCCAGTCTGTCGCGTTTGGATCATGTACCCAAACCACTCGGCCTGAATGGATACCACGGGCAACTCCAATAGGATCATTTGGAACAAGGTCGTCAGCTAATGCTGTCTTTTCTACGCTTGTAGTCAGGGACATCCAGATAAGCCCAATGCTCACCGTAATGAGGACGCCTGCAATCAAATAACGTGATTGGCTGAGGAGTCTTCTTGCCTTTCGCATCGCAGATATCGAGCCAATTATTCCAACGAGCCATATAACAAAGGATGATGCAAGAGGAAAGGCGACTCGCTGGCATGGATATGCAGCCCGGCTGGGCTTCGGAATAACACGGATTAAAAACCAGATAAGACAAATCAACCCTGCAATTGGAAAAATAATCTTAAACCAGCGAGACCAACGCTTCATTCTCAACTCCTTCCTTGACAGGAGTCACATGTCTACACTTTGATGTAACATTCCTACCTGCCCCGTACCCAATATTGTAGAACAACTCCTGACTGCTCTCAAGGAAAATTTTACTCTGGCTGCTCTTGCTCAAGCCAATTGTCACAGAATATGATCAAATCCCACCAGTTTAAGATGCAATTTCTGTCAAAATCGCCCTTCAAATCAAGGCAATGAGGTACATTGCAAACCTCAACCAGCTTATACTGGGCAATGTTATCAGCAATCCTGTATTTTCTGATCATCAGATTTTCTGAAAGCATTCCAAAACCAACATCTGACCATCGTGTATCTGCCGCGACATCAAATCTAACAATATCGTTTACATCAAGTTCGGTTGTTATGATCTGCCCACCAGATAGGCCGCCATAATTATCAAACTGCTTAACGCCAGCTTCATAAATGATAAAATCGCCGCTGACTTTGACTGCATATTCAAGGTCGGTACTACTGATGTTAGGTTCTCCAAAACCCAACGTCGCCCAGCCGCCACCGTTTGTATTTGGAGCAATGTAATATTGCTGTGCGACTTCCTGCAAAGAAGTATAATCGCCTCCAGCAGCATCACCCTGGCTGTAAAGTTCAAGCCTATCACTTGCGTTCCAGTCGTTGTAGTCATCCAGCAAAACATGATTAATATCTTCGACAATAACGGCGACATATATTTTATCTGTATCCGAATTCCACTGTAAAGCAAATCTTGATTGTAATATATCGCAAGGATCGCCACTATAAACTTTATCCAGCTCTATCCATTCAACATTCCCAGCCCAATCGCTGAGGTCTCCATCAACAGTAGCCTGCCCACGCGGGATAGTGTAAGAATTGCCACCATACCAATCTTTAACGAACAACGCATAGTCCACAAAGTTGGTTATATTATCACAGTCAAGATTTGCTACGTTACCAATATTTGAGGGAGACATGCTTGCCTCTGGTGTTCCGCCATAGGCGCCCATATTTATTCGTTTTCCGTGCGGCAGAACTCTTCTGTCCAATCTGATGAAGGATTACCTGCATCAATGCAGGGGCTATTCACATCATCATAAAGCCAAGCCTGGCAACTTGGGTCCCTACGACCATAGAAAGATTTCAAATGATAATCATCGTTATTTGAGTCGGCAAAGCACGGATCAGCAGAGATATTGTAGGTTCCAGGCCAGCTTCCTTGCACATCGCTATAATTAACATTAGGTTCAGCAGATTCTTCTGCAAATACTTCCTCAGGGGAATCTATCCAGAATACTGAATTTGTTATTACTGGATTGGTATCCGCCCCGCAATAAATGCCACCACCCTTACCATACCCGTGGCCGTAAATCTGCCCCCAACCTGTCCTATTCCCACTTATGGTGGAATTAGTTATGATGGGATTACCCTGAATCACGTAAATACCACCCCCAGAACCACCATAACCATCCCCGCCACCTGTCGAATTCTTTATCACTAAACAATTTGTAATGGTTGGTGAACTACCAGCACAATATATGCCTCCGCCATGTCCGCCAATTCCCTGCCCAAAGCCACCGCCGTAAATCGCAATTCCAGTAGAGTTGTTACCTATCGTGCAATTAAGAACTGTTGCACTTGAAGCGGAGTCTAGACAAAGTCCACCTCCTCGGCCACCACTGCCTCCAACATGACTTCCTCCAGTGCCATCGCCGGTCTGATTCCAACTGATGTCGCAATAGGAAATCGTCGGATTGCTGCTGCTACTGCAGTAAATCCCGCCTCCATTTCCTCCGTCCCAATGAATCGTGGTTCCCGGACCGCCCACTGTGTGAATATTATCTTTAGTTGAGTTATACCTGACAATGCAATTCATAACTCTTGGAGAAGCAGAGTGGCAATAAATTCCGCCACCATCATCACTCAAATTGTTTGTGATACTGCAGTCAGTAATAGTTGGAGAAGCCGATATGCAACTAATCCCACCGCCTTGACCACCTAAACCATTAGTGATTGTGAAACCGGATAAAACGCAGCTTGTTTTTTCATTGTAGTTAAAGGTAACCACAGAGCCATTCCGGTTGCCATTTATGACCGTATTGTCAATAACGCACGGATCTTTCGGATCTCTGCTCGTTAGAGTAAAGTTTCTTCCGTTAAACTCCAAATTTTCGTAGTACCTGGCCTGCCCCTGTTTTATGTACCAGTTGTTATGAGAGTATATCACACATATTCTCCTTGTCTTGAGGAAGGCGGAGCGTAGCGGAGCCTTGCTCAAGACACTTCGTTGCGAATGCTGCCGGGGCCGTATAATCCAAGCTGCTGTGCGGCCGGTAATGATTATAATCCATCCGCCAGCGATCCGCAACATATCTCAGTTCATCAATATGCAAAAACAATTCCCTGTTCAATAATTCATCTCTCAGCTTGCTGTTAAACGACTCAACATAACCATTCTCCCATGGACCGCCTGGGGCGACAAATAACGTATCAACATCAGATGCCTTAAGCCATTTCTTAATAGCATTTGATGCAAACTCAGGGCCGTTATCACTTCGAATAAATTCAGGTTCACCTCGTACCGCAAACAAATATCTCAGCACTTCGACCACGTCTGGTCCTTTGATCTTTCGATTGACATCAATTGCTAAACACTCTCGGGTAAATTCATCGATCACAACCAGCAGTTTCATCAACCGACCGTTTTCCAGTTTTTCTAAAAAAAAGTCATAACTCCATATATGGTTGTAATACTCGGGCCTTTTACGATTGCAGGCATTCTCACTACAGCCTATATAAAGCTTTTTATGCTGCTTCCTGCGTATTTTAAGGCCTTCCTGACACCAGAGCCTGTAAACTCGCTTGAAGTTTATAAACCATCCCTTTCCTCTAAGCTTTATTGTTATCCTGCGATAGCCGTATCGAGGATGCTTTACATGTAAAACGAGTAAATCATCGATCACCGGCTTATCCTTATCTGGCAATCTGGGCTTATACCTTTGGCTGCTTCTGGCTTGCCCTAATACTTCACAAGCCTTACGTTCTGATGCTCCCAGCTCTCGGTGAACCTGTTGGACAACTTTCCTTCGCCGGGCCGGGACTAAAAGTTTCCCTCTGCCGCTACTTTCAATATGGATATATCAAGTGCCTGGTCAGCTACGAGTCTCTTTAGCTGAGCGTTCTCTTTTTGAAGAGCACGAAGTTGTTTGATCATATCGGGGCTCATTCCACCGTACTTCTGACGCCAGCGATAATAGGTCTGCTGGGATATTTCGATTTCCTTACAGATTTCCGGCACTGATTTCCCTTGCCCAATAAGCACATCTGCCTGCCGTAATTTTGCCACAATCTGTGGCCCACTGAACCGCTTTTTCATGAGTACAATCTCCTAAATTTAGCGTTAATAATATACCAAATCTGTCGATTATACTCTCACTTTAACTGGTACAGTTTTTGGGGAGCAGTCCAGGTTAGCTGCCTGTGGCTTACATCCGAAAGTTGCACAGGTCATAATGAGGCATAGCGATATAAATTTAACAATGTCTCGATATACTCATATTTTCCGAGGACAGGAATCTGAAGCAATTAACAAATTGCCAGACTTATCATTTCCAAGCCAAGAGAAGCAAAAGTCTGCTGCTACAGGAACAGATGGAAAAGGCGTCTTACCGGAAAACTTACTGTTTTCTTGCAGACAAGGGCGAATTTCGGCGAACTCCGACGAATTACCACAGAGATGTAGAAACAAAGAAAAAGCCCCGTTTCCAGCTCAAAATCAACGATTTCAGGCCAAAAACGAGGCTTTTCCACAACGAGGCCGAAGGGGCTCGAACCCTCAACCTTCGGATCGACAGTCCGATGCTCTAGCCAATTGAGCTACGGCCCCGATTATTTCCAAGAAGTTATCATAACAACATAGAAATTGTGTTGCAAGAGCTTTAGAAGCAGAAATATTCAAAATTTGCAAATTATGCAGCCATCAAGGCTTATCCATTAGCCGCCGCAGTATACAATCAGGAATAAAAGCAATACATAAAAAGCAAGCTGAGTCATAACTCAATCCGATATACCAATCAACAAATTTAAAAAAACGAAACCAAAATCACGCCAAAAAGCCTTTAGAGATAATAATAAAGCTGAGTAGATGAATTTTCAGCACTAAATCCTTGTTTTTTCGTAAAAAATATGATATGATTCATTTTTTGGAGCATACGAAGTTATCTCAGTACCTATATGCACCAAAAAGTGCTATTCTTATAAGGAAATACAAAATGATAGAACATACAAAAATTCAAAATTGTACTGAACTACCGACAAAGGCTCTTATGCATTTGAGCCAATGAAAAGAAAATTCACGGCTTTTTCTGTCGTTTATTAGCCGGACAAGATATTCGATGTTAAACAGGCTTCAAAGCTATGAATTCAAGAATGTCACTGCTCGCCCTCGTACTTGTTATGTTTTTATCTTCTGTTGTCCGTGCGGATTTGACTCACCGCTACAGTTTCGATAACGGAGACACGAGCGCTATCGACTCTATCGGCTCTCAGCACGGAACATTAGAGGACAATGCATACATAACCGACAACGCTGTCCAGCTTGATGGGGCCGGAGATTATGTAAATTTACCTGCTGACCTGGTGACCGGCTACACAAGCCTTACCATCGAATTCTGGTTCACCTATACAACTGCCGCCACCTGGGCGAGAGTCTTCGATTTTGGTGATATCAGCGGTTCTGCCGGCGCATATTATCTCTTTTACACCCCTCAGAGCGGCTCAGGCACTTCGCGGTTAGATATTTCAGATGAAAACCCGGGATATAATCACGAAGAATTTGTGGACTATTCCATTCCCGTTGCGACAGTACCGGTACACGTAGCATGTGTTTATGATGACGAAAACAACATAATGAGTATTTACGTTGATGGCGAATACGCCAGCTCCTCACCGGTATCTATCCCCTTATCGTCGCTTAATAATGTATATAGTTTCCTGGGCAAGTCATTATACAGCGGCGACCCATATCTTACAGGTTCCATCGATGAGTTCCGTATTTACGATAGTATTCTCGAGGACTGGGAAATTGAAAATAGTTTCAACCTTGGGCCTGATTCTCCCTATGCCTCTTATGCAGCCAGCAATCCCAATCCTCCGAAAAACTCGAATAGTATTATACTCCCGATAGACCTTAGCTGGTCTCCGCCGGCTTTGGAAGTCCCCGACAGCTATACCGTATATGTAAGTGACAATACGGATTTCATTGACCCACAGATTATACAGGTACCTGACGGCAACAGCTGCACACCTGAACTGGATTACGGTCTAACCTACCACTGGCAGGTTGATTCACATTTCGGGGAAGAGACCTACTCAGGAGCCGTCTGGAACTTTACCACCTGTGCTTTGGCATTAGACAGATCTCCCTTCGGTGATATAAACCATGACTTTCAAGTTAATTTGCCGGATTTACTAATTGTGGCAGAAGATTGGCTGGCTGATGAGAACAGCCCGGCAAATCTGGTCGACGGCGGCTATGAAGGTATCGGAGTCGATAACATAGATTTAGCGGCACTTGCAAACAATTGGCTGGTATCCGGGCCATTGCTGTTCATTAATGAGTTTATGGCTGACAACAAAAATTATCTCCATGACAACAATGGCGATTATGATGACTGGATAGAAATTTACAATTGCAGCAGTATAACTATAGACCTAAGCGGTATGTATCTGACCGACAATCTTGAGATGCCGACAAAATGGTATATCCCTGATGGTACCACAATACCCGAACACGGGTATCTGCTCTTCTGGGCCGATGAACAGCAGGAACAGGGCGCCAACCATACTAATTTCAAACTCGACGCCGACGGAGAAGAAATTGCTCTCTTCGATACCGACGGCAGCACACTTCTGGATAGTGTCGTATTTGACCAGCAGTATATGGATTTATCTTCTGGACGTTACCCCAACTGTGGACTCGAGTGGCGTTTCTTCAATCCGCCTACTCCCTTGGGATGCAACTGTCAGGGATATTTAGGTGTTGTTGCAGACGTGGAATTCAGCGTCGATGGCGGTTTTTATTCCGACCCGGCAGGTTTCAATGTTTACATAGGATGTGACACACCGGATGCCAATATATACTACACGACAGATTTCACAGTACCCACCGAGAGCAACCAGTTATATACAGGCCCGATACATATTGACTCAACCACCTGCTTAAGAGCTGTAGCTTATAAAGCAGGATGGCTTAACCCTCATTCCGTAAGTCACACATATATTTATCTCGATGATGTTGCTGAACAACCTGTCTGGCCGGACGGATTCCCCACATCCTGGGGTGTTCTCACACCGGATTATGAGGTTGACCCTGATGTCGTTGACGACCCTGCATATTCAGCCACCTTCAAAGATGATCTAAAGACAATTCCTTCTGTTTGTATTACCCTCGATAATGATGAACTCTTCGGAATCACCGGCATCTATGCAAATCCCACTCAGCGAGGCGAGTTTTGGGAAAGGCAGGCGTCTGTCGAAATCATAGACCCCTGCACCGGCGAATATTTCCAGGGTAATATCGGCCTCCGCATGCACGGAGGTTATGCAAGAACACAAAGTGTAGCAAAGCAATCATTACGCATTATCTTTAGAAGTGATTATGGCCTCTCCAAACTCAATTTCCCCCTCTTCCCGGACAGTGAAGTGGAAACCTTCGACCAGCTCGTTCTGCGTGCAACCTGGAATTACTCCTGGACTGGCGACAGCGGCGGACACTTCGAACGAGCTCAGTATATGCGAGAACTTTACGGTCACGACACAATGCGTGATATGAACCGGCTGCAGGGCTATGGACGGCACGTCCACCTATATATTAACGGCCTCTATTGGGGTTTATACATCCTGACCGAAAGGCCGGACGATGCTTTTGCAGAGGAACATCTCGGCGGCGACAAAACCGACTACGATGTCATCAAAACAAACGCTGAATACTGGACAGGCCCTAGTGTCATCGAATTACTCGCCGGTGACCTGCAGGCTTGGGACCAGTTATACGCACTGGCCGCTACAGACTTGTCTTCTCAGGAAAATTACGAAGCAATCCAGCAGTATGTCGATATCCCTGCGCTTATCGACTATATGATCATGATATTCCACACCGGTAGCCGAGACGCTCCGGTTTTAATCGGAAACGATACGGCCCCGAGAAACTTCTACGCAATTCGCAAAAGAGAGCCTGGTGAAGGTTTCGTATTCTTGCCCTGGGATGTCGAATTCACCCTCGAAGATGTCTGGGTCGACAGGGTTAACGTAAGTGCTTATCTCAGCGGATACGAAAATCCTGCATACCTTACAATGAGGCTCAAGTCAAACAAAGAATTTCGAATGCTCTTTGCTGACTATGTTCACAAACAATTTTTCAACGACGGGCCTTTCACTGTACAAAATACTCAGGACCGCTACTGGAACCGTAGTATGGATATTGACCGTGCTATCATAGGCGAGTCTGCACGATGGGGAGATTTTAGAAGAGCAACACCCTATACACGAGATGTTGAATGGGTAACCGAGCGGGACCGGTTAATCAACGATTATTTCCCTTACAGAAGAGACATTGTTCTCGGCCAGTTGCGCACTGCCGATCTTTATCCGGATATCGATGCGCCCGAATACGAAGTCAACAGCAACCCTCAGCACGGCGGATATATCCTGCCCACAGATTCGATATCGATCGACTACTCCGAAGGAACGGTTTATTACACTACCGACGGGACCGACCCAAGGATGCCCGGCTCCGGCGGCAGCACCACTGAAATTACGCTCATCGCAGAAGATGACTCCAAAAATATATTGGTCCCGGACAGCAATATCGGAACAACCTGGAGAGGAGGCTCTGAACCTTATGATGATTCGGCCTGGACGGATGGAACATATATACCTGATAAAACAGGCGGCGTCGGTTACGAAAATTCTTCAGGCTATGAGGACTACATAACATACAACGTCCATGATGAAATGTTCGGCATTATGGCCTCCTGCTATATCCGTATCCCCTTTACAGTGGACGCTGAGGACCTGGCTGAATTTGATACTCTCACTCTTTATGTCAGATGTGATGACGGTTTCGTTGCCTTCATTAACGGCGTGGAGGCTGCCTCCATAAATAAACCTGACCCATTCGAATGGAATTCCAGTTGTGCCGACAGGCCCGATGACCCCCAATTTGTAACATTACCCATCGACGAGTATATTTCAAATTTGCATGCAGGTACAAATATCTTAGCTATCCACGCTATGAACGTGTCCGTCGGTGGTAGCTCTGATTTCCTCTGCTCTGTCGAGCTTATTGCAGACATTGAAAGCGGCACTCCGGGAGAAGTCTCTCCAACCGCTATCGAATACACCGGACCGTTTACCATCAGCTCAACCAAAAAAATCAAGGCTCGCGTGAAAAATGGGAACGACTGGAGCGCTCTCAGCGAAGCAGCTTTTGTCATTGACCCCGTCGTGGATAATATCAGAATTACAGAGATTATGTACCATCCGCTCGACACGAATGAGCCCAACGACCCGAACGAAGAGTTCATCGAGCTGAAAAATACCGGGGCAGAGGCCATAAATATCAACCTCGTAAGATTCACAAACGGCCTTGATTTCACCTTCGGCGATGTCAGCCTCGCCCCTGACGAGCATATCATCGTCGTCAAAGACATAAACGCCTTTGTTGCAGAATACGGCAGCGGCTATCATCTTGCCGGCCAGTACACAGGCTCTCTCGCAAACGAAGGTGAAAGAATCAGACTCGAAGACGCAGTCAGCACAACAATCCTCGATTTCAAATACCAGGACGGCTGGCGTTCAAATACCGATGGTGATGGTTATTCGCTGACCATAGTCAATCCCGACAATCCCGACCCGAACAGCTGGTCAGAGAAGGACAACTGGCGGCCGAGCGCATATATCGGCGGCTCGCCCGGCTGGGACGATTCAGGCATTATTCCCAATCCCAGTGACATTGTAATCAACGAGGTACTTGCCCATACCGACGTAGAACCGAACGACTGGATAGAGCTTCACAACACCACCGGTTCTTCTATCGATATTACCAACTGGTTCCTAAGCGACGATGATGCGAATCTGACAAAATATGAGATAACCACGACCACCGTAATCCCGCCGAACGGTTACGTAGTATTTACCCAGGACGACCATTTCGGCTCAGCCTTTGCCTTAAGTGAAAACGGTGAAATAGTCTGCCTGACCTCAGCCAAAGATGCCAACGAAGATTTAACAGGCTACCGGCAGAGAGAGGATTTCGGCGCTTCTGAAAATGGAGTTGCTTTCGGCAGATACTATAAGGAAAGTACAGACAATTATAATTTCGTCGCTATGAGTGAGAACACGCCGGGCGCTGAAAACGCCTATCCGAAGGTCGGACCGGTCGTCATAAGCGAGCTTATGTACCATCCGGAAATCTTCTGGGGCGACTGGGATGCAGAATATATCGAGCTGACAAATATCACGGATGATACGGCCAATCTATACGATGCCTCAGGCAACAGATGGAAGATCACCGACGGTGTTGAATTTACTTTTCCGCCTTATACGAGTATGCCGCCAAAAAGTACACTGCTCCTTGTAAGGGATATAAATGCCTTTCTAACCAAATATAATGACGTACCACCAGGTGCACAGATTTTCCAATGGGACAGCGGCAGGCTCGACAATGCAGGTGAGAAGGTCGAAATATCTATGGCTGGCGACCTGGACGAGCTCGGAGTCCGTCAATATATCAGAGTTGACCGCGTCAATTACAGTAACGGCTCACATCCCGAGGATTTCGACGGTGTCACCGACCCCTGGCCGCCAGAAGCCGACGGAACGGGTAAATCTCTTGAAAGAATTTATTTGAATCTATATGGTAACGACCCAAATAACTGGGATGTCAACTCTCCTACTCCAGGCATTATACCAGGCTTCCAATGGACACTGCTCAGCTACGACAACTTCGAGGCCGGCTGGGGAAGCTACACAAGTGGAGGCGATGACTGCTCGCGTTACACCGACGGTACTTATGCTCATCAGGGCAACTGCGCCGCTGATATTCAGGATAACAGTGGAGACGCATCGGCACTCTGGCATACCGACGGCATCGATGTCGATTCGCCAGGCTATACCCAGATTATGGTTGACTTCTGGTTCTATGCCCACAGTATGGATGAGGGCGAGTCTTTCAGTGTAAAGTTCTTTAACGGCTCAGCCTGGCAGACGGTCGCAAGCTATCTTTTGGGAACGGACTTTGATAACGATGATTTTTATCCTGTTACTTTATACATAAACGAAGGGGTCTATAACTTCCCGTCTGATATGAGGCTGAAGTTCGAATGCGTTGCCAGCTCGAACAGCGACGACATTTACATAGACGAAATCGTCGTCTACGCAAAATAAAAATTACATATATCAGCCAAAAGCATTTTAAGCTATAAAAAGCGATATCGCCCTGCAACGTTGAAACGTCTATACAAAAAAGTAAATGAAACCATTTAAAAACCTTCATCAAAAGAACAAAAACGCACCATTTCTCACCTCAAATAAATCCTGCAAATACGGCCTTCGCAACAAAAATCTGCCCCCAGATGTACTAATCCAGCTTATTACCGGTTTTAGGAAAAATGGCCGATAATGCTCAGGAAGCGAAAATGTAAATAATATTGGCAAATATATTGACTAAAGGCCTAATTTCTGTTATAATAATGTATATTTGGGGCATTTAGCTATCAGGAGCGTGGTGAGTGCACACCCTTAGGTATAGTAAATACCCAAGTTCTATTTGCTTTTTTGAACGAAAAGTTTATTTAACTCAACAGGGTGTTTGACGTGGAAGGCAACCTTCAAGAAAAAACGCAAACAACTCAGGCTGAACATATATCCGGTACAGGCCTGACAGGATTCCTCACAAGCTTCAGACCTGTAAAGGAAAGGAAAATTGATACTACTCTTTCCTCTCGATACGAGATGAAATACCTTATCAGCGAGGCCAAAACAGCCGCTATTGAACGTTTTGTATCTGATTACCTGCCCACTGACCACTATAGCAAACTACAGCCGAGCGGCTATTATCCTATCGTAAGTTTATATCTTGATTCCCCGGACCTGATGCTCTGCAGGGAGAGCCTGACCGGAATTCTGAATCGCTTCAAGTTAAGAATCAGAAGCTACAGCGATGACCTCAGTTATCCGCGATTCTGTGAAATCAAAAGACGGGCCAACACTGTAATCATAAAAAGCCGGGCACGGGTGAAAACTCAGGACCTCGCAAATATCCTTGCCGGCCGCTATATGCCCCCCCCAAAAAACAACTTAAAGGACATCGAGGCACTCAGGCAATTTCTTTTGTATTACAATAGTATTAACGCAGGACCTGTCATATTAATACGATATATGAGAAAGGCCTACGAAGGTACTTCTGATAACAGGGTCAGGGTAACCTTTGATACAAACCTGTGCTTTAATACCCGCACAACTGCCGAGGTATTACTTGGAGGGAATGGCTGGCAGAAAAATAATGTATCCTTATATGGTGTGATTTTAGAAATCAAGTTTACCGGCCGATTCCCGGCGTGGCTTAACAGGCTGACAAGATACTTCGGTCTGAGACAGCGCTCGATGTCAAAATACACTACATCAGTTCAAAATGCCTGCAGACTTGGATTTTGCGCTCCAAAAATAAACGGTATGAACATAGCCGAAATAAAAAAATCTAATTTCGATAAGAGTATAAACGTATGAATATAGATAACATTTGGGAAATTTTGGATGGAGTGCCGTCGGCAAGAGGGGCTTTCACACCTGAAAACGTCCTGCTTTCGCTTTTGCTTGCCTTTGTTCTCGGTCAGATTCTTGCCTGGATTTACTACTTTACACACGCAGGCCTGTCTTACTCAAGAGCTTTCGTACAATCACTCGTAATGGTCACCGTTGTTGTAGCTCTGATTATGACAGTCATTGGAAACAACGTTACACGAGCTTTTGGACTGATGGGCGCTATGTCTATCATTCGCTTCAGAAACGTCGTAAAGGATACTCGCGATATGTTGT
>CAYNDE010000018.1:0-17418 GCA_964395535.1 uncultured Pirellulales bacterium | reverse complement strand
CCCATACCGGTCTCTATTATTGATATATCGGTTTTGACGTCAGCAAAGTGCATAAATGCCAATGCGGTCATAATTTCGAAAAATGTTACATCTTCTGTTTTGGATAGTTTCTCTACAGGTTTATATATCCGGTTGACGAGGTTAAGAATTTCCTGTTCAGTTATCATACTCGAATTGACCATTATTCGCTCATGAAGATGCGTAACGTGCGGTGATGTATATAAACCAACCTTATAGTTGTTTGCCTCGAGCATTTTAGCCAGCATAGTAGCCGTTGAACCTTTACCCTTTGTTCCGGCTATGTGGACGGTGCGTGTTTTTTTGTGAGGATTTCCGAGAAGAGAAAGAAGCTTCTCCATCCTGTTGAGGTTGAACTTGGTTATATTGTAGCTGAGACGTTTTTCCTTCTCATAGTCCGTTTTTTCAAGCAGGTATTTAACAGCGTCTGAATATTTTTTGAAGGTTTTTTTGCCCCTGACCTTTGCAACCTTGTTAGACGCTTTTTTTGCCTTACTTTTACGGACATTTGTTTTTGTTTTATTTGTTTTTTTTAGTGTTTTTGCCATAAAACACATCATTTTAGCATTTTATATGATTTTGTTAAATATAAACACATACGAAAAGGTATATACTATATTTTTTATGGGTTAAAAAGTTTATAACTAATTGGTATAGCAGATGATACAATAATTAAGCTATATTTGTTCATTACTAAAAAAAAGAAAATTTTTATTACATAGCCTTTTAACATAATAAGAACATCTTATAATACAAGTCTTCATTTTCCGTTTCCTTATCGTTATAACTGATATAAGTGTCATATTTTGATTCTATAAAATAGGTAAAAAAAACTTTTTTTTGAAAATAGGCATATGAAACTTGACGATATGAAACATATGTTTTATACTTTCGTATGAAACATATGTTTAAGGAGAATATAATGGTTCCTTTTATGGATAACAAATTAAAAACGGATGAACATATTGAGGTTCGGCAGCGAATCTTGGCTGCTGCAGAACAATTGTTTAGTGAGAAGGGTTTCTCGTCAACGACTGTTCGTGAAATCACAAAAAAAGCAAATTGTAATCTTGCAGCGATAAATTATCACTTTCAGGGAAAAGATAATCTGTATGTGGAGGTGATAAAAAGGAACTTAAAAATTTTAAGAGACGTAAGAATAGAAAGCATAAACAAAGTCTTAGAAGATAACCCCCAGGGTGTGACGCTGGAACAGCTTCTTAAGGCATTTGCACAATCTTTCATTGAACCATTTGTGGAAAATGGCAGGGCGCAGAGATTTATGAAGCTTATGATTCACGAAATGCTCGAACCTCGTCTTCCAAAACATACATTTGCAGAAGAAGTTGCTATTCCAATAATGAAGGCATTTGGTAATGCGTTGAAACGGATTTATACGGATATCACTGAAAAAGAAATATTTATGAATGTCATTTCAATAATCGGTCAGTTAATGCAAACCATACATCTTAACGAGATATACAGGGATGAAATGCATATGCAGGAGAAAATTCCGGGTATGAAAGAAATGATGGAACATATTGTGGAATTTTCAGCGGCAGGGATAAGAGCAACAGTTGAAGAGAAAGCATAAAATGAAAATGAAACTTTGGAAGAGGAACGGGAATGAAAAAGATAGGTAAAAAGTATAAAGAAATTATTTTTGCAGTAACAGCAGCAGTGATTTTGACAGGATGTGTGAGCAAAGAGCAGTATTACGAGGATATAACCCTGTCGAGGCAGCAGGCTTATCAGCAATGGCAAAGCCGGAAAAAGGCACAGCAGATGGCGCAGACGTTGATAAACGGCGAGCTGAGTTTGCAGGATTGTATAAAACTTACAATTGTGAATAACAAGATGCTGCAAAGCATCGTTCAGGAAAAAGAGGTGGCCAGGGGAGAGGAGCTGAGGTCATACTCAGCGATATTACCATCGTTGATGTTAACGTATGATTATATGCGCAAAGATAAGGTTGCTTCCTTGGGGCCCATTACATTTGGTGACGTGGATAATTACTCAGCGGGCTTGAGAGTTAGTCAGCCGATATTTGACGGAGGCTCGATGATAGCTCGAATGAATTCGGCAAGGCTGTTTTCACTTATGACTGACGAGACGGTTCGCTCTACGGTTCAGGATATTTTATATCTGGCGATACACGCTTATCACGATGTACTTTTAGACCAGCACCTTCTTGAGATAAGTCAGGATGCTGTAAGGTCATCGCAGGCTCATCTCGATAACGTAAGAACTAAGCGAAAGGGCGGTGTCGCCTCTGACTTTGACGTCCTGCGGGCCGAGGTTGAGCTGTCGAATTTCGAGGCTGAGCTGATACAGAACAAAAACACCATTAATGTAGCAAAGGCGAATCTTCTGAAGATAATGGGAGTTTCTCAGGACAGCGAGGTCAGTTTGACGGATGAGCTTGTTTATGTCCCTGAAGATATATCAATGGAGCAGGCGGTCGAGACGGCTTTCAATAATAGGCCTGATTTACTTTCGGGCGAGCTTGATATTAAATATCAGAAGGAGCAGCTTAATATAGCTCGCAGCCAGTATTGGCCGGCCGTCAGCGGATTTTATGAGCGTTCTTTTTCAAAACCCGACCCCCATAACGGGACCTTAATCGACTGGGGTTATATATGGAATGCGGGAGTTTCGGTTTCTTTTCCGGTTTTCGACGGCTTTGCACGCGAAGGCAGTGTCATTCAGCAGAAGGCAAGGTTCAAACAGGCTCAGATAAATCTTGTTGATGCAGAGGAGACAACCCTTTTTGAGATTACCAAAGCCTTGTTAAGTATTCACGACGCCGAGGAGTTTGTGCATTCTCAGCGTCTGAATCTGACAAGAGCTGAGGAGGGCCTGAGGCTGGCGGAGGTAGGTTATAAAGAGGGAACAAATACACAGGTTGAGATGATAGATGCTCAGTCGGCTTTGACGGAGGCAATGGCAAATTACTATCAATCAATATATACGCATATAATCTCAAAACTCGATTTGCAGAAATCTATGGGTACGCTGGCGGTACCGTATGATGCTGAACAGCCGGGGGTTTCAGCCCAGGATTCGGATGTGGTATTAAATATTCAGTAACGTTTGGTTTGGCAGGAAACAAGGGGACAAGAGGAAAAAAATGAAAGATGAAAAACCGATAGAGAGACTCAAAGGGATTTTTGTAAAAGAAGGGACACCGGGTCAGCAGAAGCTAAGCAGGCGGGCAGTGTATTGGTCGGTTCTTATCGCGGCTATAGTTATTACGTTTGCGTTAGCCAGTTTTCATCGGGGAGGCAAAGAGGATACGGGTGAAAAAATCGTTCCCGTAGAGATTGATACGGTACAGACCGATTCCATAGAAGAGACGATAGAGCTTACCGGCTGGATAAGGGCTAATAATGTTACGGAAGTGACAACAAAGGTTTCCGGCAGAATCGAATCTTTGAAGCTTGTTAACGGTGAGGACAGGCCGGTTGATGTTGAAGAGGGTCTTGAGGTTAAAAAGGGCCAGCAGCTTGCTGTGATAGACCATGATACTTACCAGGCTCATCTGGATTCCGCTCGTGCCGTTGTAGAGGCAGCCCGGGTTGAGGTGGCGGATGCCGAGCGTGAAAGAGAAAGAATACTGGCATTGTACGAAGGGGGCTCGGCGACGGAGCAGAGCAAGGACAAGGCTGTGACAGCAGCGGAGCTGGCGGCGGCGAATTTGAATTCGGCCAAGGCGAATCTTGAGCTGGCTGAAATAAATCTTAGGGAATCGACGATACGCAGCCCCATCGACGGGGTAGTTACAATGAAACATATTGATATTGGTAACCTGATAAACATAGGTCAGCGTATTGTAACAGTTGCTGATATAAAGACCGTTAAGCTTGTGGTTTCTGCATCGGAAAGATATGTGGGAAAAATTGCCGAAGGGACAGCAGCGAGAGTCAGGGTTGACGCATTTAGTATGAAGGAATTCGAAGCGAAGGTTTATTCGGTATACCCGGCTCTTGATGAGCAAACGCACACGGTACAGGCGGAGTTACGTCTTGAAAATAAGGATTTGATGCTAAAGCCGGGGATGTTCGCGAAGATTACACTGGTTTTGCAGCAGAAAAATGACGTTGTAGTAGTTCCCAGAGACATTGTTCTCGGCGGCAAGATTGATGAGCCTTATGTGTACGTTGTGGAGGATGACGTTGCGCATAAGCGTATTGTCAGGACAGGCATAGTTCAGGCTGACCGCTGTGAGATAACCGAAGGCCTGGAGGCGGGAGAAAGAATAGTTGTTAACGGAATGTATTATCTGGAAGATGGCAAGAAGGTAAAGGTGGTAAAGCTCGAAGAGGTCGGTCTGGAGGCAGCGCAGGAGAATTAAGAACCAAATAAAGGGATGGATTTGCAGGGTAGAAGGTAAATATGAAGTTAGCAAATTTTTCGGTTAACAGGCCGGTAATGACGTTGATGATATTCGTGGCGATGGTCGTTCTGGGGCTTTACTCACTTACGAGGCTCGGAATTGATTTAATGCCGGATATTGAGATACCGTCGGTGTCGGTTATTACTTCGTACAGCGGAGCCGGCCCGGAAGAAATCGAGACACTGATAACCGAGCCGATTGAGGATATTCTCAGCACTATCTCGGGCGTTGATGAGGTTACTTCGGTATCAAAGGAGGGGATATCCGCGGTGACATTGAAGTTCAACTGGGGTGAGAAGATTGATGAGTCTGTAAATGACGTTCGTGAAAAGCTCGACATGGTCAAGGATGTGCTGCCGGAGGAAGCGGATGAGCCGGTCGTCTTCAAATTCGACCTCGATATGATGCCGATAATGATTATAGCAATCACCGCGAGGGAAAATTACCCGAACCTGGAGAACATAGTTGACAATGCGATAATAGACCCTCTGAAAAGGGTCAAAGGTGTTGCTGCAGCGATGGCAAGAGGAGGCCTGGAAAGACAGATACGCGTTGATGTGGACCGGGACAGGCTTGCAGCTTTCGATATATCATTGGTGCAGATACAGCAGGCGATAGCATTACAGAACGCTTCAACGCCCGGCGGTAATATCAGAACCGGTTACAAGGATTACCTGCTGCGGACGCCCGAGGAGTTTTCAAGCCCCGAAGAGGTTTCTGAAGTTGTTTTGACGCAGCGCAACGGGATACCTGTCAAGCTTGGCGACGTTGCAAACGTGAGCGATTTCTTTATGGAAAGAACAATAGACGTCAGGATGAACGGCAAGCAGGCGATGGCGATATTTATACAGAAGCAAAGCGGAAGCAATACTGTTGAAGTCGCCACCAGGGTCAGGGAAAAACTCGAAGAGCTGAAAAATAATTTGCCTCCGGATGTGGAACCAAAAATCGTTATCGACAATTCCGAGTTCATATTGGCGTCGGTGAACAATTTAAGATCGACGGTGTTGTGGGCTATATTTTTTGTTTTTATGGTGATACTTTTCTTTTTAAGAGATTTGCGGGCGAGCCTTATAGTGGCCGCTGCGATACCGACGTCGCTTATAATCACGTTTCTGGTTTTCTGGCTTTTCGGATATACGTTAAACACCGATTCTCTTGCATCAGTTGCGATAGCGGTCGGCCTTGTTGTTGATAATTCGATAGTTGTAATCGATAACATACATCGTCACCGCCAGAGGGGACAAAGGCCGAAAGAAGGTGCAGTTTTCGGGGCCAACGAGGTTGGCACCGCGGTTTTTGCTTCAACTTTGACAACGGTGGCGATTTTTGTTCCGATTATATTTGCGGGCGGTATCACAGCTATAATTTTCGGTCAGTTTGCAGTGATAGTTATCACTGCCCTCTTTGCCTCTTTTTTCACCGCTATTATGCTTGTGCCGATGCTCTGCTCGAAGTTTTTGAAGGTCGAAAAAGAAAAGCCGAATAAAGGTGTGCTAAGTTTGTTCTATCAGATTGGAGAGAGGTCTCTTGTTTATCTTGAAAAGCTGTACGTTGATTTTCTCAACTGGTCACTGAGGAATCGAAAGACGGTTTTGATATCCTGCGTTCTTTTATTTATCTGGAGTATCGGCATAGCGAAGTTTATCGGTACGGAATTTTTCCCGCAGCAGGACCAGAACAGAGTTGTCGCCAACGTTGAGCTTCCCATCGGGACGCGTTATGAGAGGACCGGCAGGGTTATGGAGCAGATTCAGAAAGCTGCTATGATGCATATTCCCCAGATGCGGGACAGCTTCATAAGATGGGGTGTTTACGGCGGGGCAGCGGGGGGTATGTATGCGACGGAAGAAGAAAGCTATACGGGCCTTATGTATTTGTCTCTTGTTCCCAAAAGGCAGCGTGATGTGTCTCCGAACGATGTAATAGAAAAAATGCGCAGGATTCTCAAAGATATGCCGGGCGCGGTTATTCGATATAGTGCGGAGGACCCGCTCGAATCGCTGGTATTCGGAGGCGGCGGAAAGCTTGCGATTGAGCTTTACGGCCATGATATGGATGACGCTCGCAGTTACGCTGGTGCTGTTGAGGATGCGATTTCGAAAATAAAAGGTGTAAGGGATATTCAGCTAAGCAGAAAAGAAGAGAAGCCGGAGATCAAGGTTGGCATCGACAGGGAAAAGGCGTCGAGACTCGGCCTTGATGTTACTTCGGTCGGCAGGACGATAGAAACTCTTTTTGCGGGCAGCACGGCATCGCGATACCGTGAAAGCGGTGACGAATATGATATTGAAGTAAGGCTCAGGCCTTCTGACAGGGACAAGCTTGAGGATTTGCGAGATGCTTTTGTGTCTCTTCCCGGCGGTGGTGCGATTAGCCTGAGCAATATTTCACAAATCGAAGAAGGCGTAGGCCCGACGAAAATTGAAAGAAAAGACCAGTCACGTTATATTACGGTTTCAGGAGAGATTGTGGACAGAGACCTGGGTTCGGTGGCCAATGATGTTAAAGAGACTCTTGATGAGCTGCCCGCTCCGCCGGGTTTCAGCTATAAATTGTCAGGTGCACAGGAGGAAAAACAGGACGCCTTTAAGTCGTTGTTGATAGCGGTTGGTCTCGGAATGGTTCTTGTTTATATGGTGATGGCCTCACAGTTTGAGTCTTACCGTGACCCGTTTATTATATTCTTTTCGATACCGTTCGGTATTGTGGGTGTTATTTTTGCTCTGGCTTTAACCGGCCAGGCGTTGAGCATCGTAAGTTTTCTTGCGTTGATAATGCTTGTCGGCGTTGTTGTCAATGACGGTATCGTTTTGATAAGTTATATAGGGATACTCCGCCATAGAGAGTACGATGTGTATTCAGCTATTATCGAAGGTGGTCGAAGCAGGCTTCGGCCTGTAGTATGCACGAGTGTAACCACAATTCTGGCGTTGGCGCCCCTTGCATTATCAAGGGGTGAAGGAGGAGAAATCTGGGTGCCGTTCGCTGTCACGATTATCGGAGGACTTGCGGTGGGAACGGTGATAACGCTTATTTTGATGCCGACGCTGTACAGCGTTTTTGAAGATTATAAAAAGAGCTTTTCTGTCAGGGGATTATTATGAAAGCAGTTTTAATTATGCACAACGTCGCTCTTGACAGAGATGTTAACGAGGCTTTGCAGTCTCTGGGCGTGGATTGTTATACCAAGTTTACGGACACACTGGGCAAGGGTAAAATGAGCGAACCGCATCTTAGTTCAGATGTTTGGCCGGGAGTTAATTACGGTACCTTGGTAATAGTCGACGAATCCAAAGCTAAAGAAATAATGGATAAGGTGCGCCGAATGAGAGAGAAACTCGCTTCTGAAGGAATAAAAGCCTTTATGTGGCAAATCGACGGTGTTACCTGATCTGTTTTTTACGGTTTTTTCCGTATTCTGTAAGTGTTTTGAATATCAAGTCTTAGCGAAATTCTTAATGAGGATTAAAATTTTTTTGTTTTTATTATAAAAATGCTGGCAAAACTGATTTTTAGAACAGATAATATATAGGATAAGACAATAATGCGGGCCGATATCGCAATTGGGGTACGATAATGGGCACTGCAGCAAAATATAATACTAATATTGAGATTACGCCGGATGCTGAAAGTTTTGCTCTCCGGGGCGTTCAGATTTTTATCAGAAATGCCGAGAGAGCAATTCAAGAGAGAGGTAAATTCTGTGTCGCCATATCCGGAGGCCAGACTCCTGTTAATTTTTTCAGGCTTTTAGGAGACCTTGCCCAGTCCAGGTCTCTGGCGTGGGATAAAATCCATTTGTTCTGGGTCGATGAGCGAATGGTAGAAACGGATTTAAGGTTCAGCAATTATAAAATTGCCGCCGACACTTTCCTGCCGAAGGTTGACATACCGAAGGAAAATATCCATCGGATTCCGACTGAGTACAGCGATTTAAGAGAAGCTGCTTTTAGTTATGAAAAGACAATCAGAGACGTGTTCCGGCTGGAGCAGGAGCAGATTCCCTGTTTTGATTTGATAGTGCTGGGTTTAAGTGTTGAGGGCTGCCCGGGTTCACTGTTTCCAAATTGCTTTGCGGCCTTTGATGAGGATAGTCTCGCCTGTGTTGTTTACGACCTTGAAGAGAGGCTCAGCAGGATAACGCTGAGTCGAGCTGTTTTACGCGCTGCTTCGCATTTGGTTATCCTTGTCTCAGGACACCAAAAAGCTGGCATTTTAAGAGACGTTTTTACAAGTGAGCCTGACGAGGTCAGGTATCCGATACATTTTTTGTGGCCTGTGCTTGATAAAGTTACCTGGCTTCTCGATAGGGAAGCTGCTGTGCATATAAAAGACTGAACAGGCAGGAACTTTTCACCGGCAGGTGCAAATTATGGGGGGATAATTAATGTAGTTCCGGGCTGCAGCTTTCGGGGGTTGACTTTCGGATTGGCGTCGCGAATTTTTGTCCATTTGTTTGCTGAGCCGTAATATTTCAAAGCTATTCCGGATAAGGTTTCGTCCTCGCGAACTGTGTGAAACCTTGTTATGTCTTCAATGTACAACTGGGTATTTGTTGTCGGCTCTTCTTTAATCGAGGCTTCATCGGGGATATTTTCAGTCTCTTTGTTATCGGGGATTTGTTCTTGAACAGGGCTGGTTTGTGTGCTTTTGGAATCTGAATCGGCTGGCTGATTTAATATGGGCCCAGGTTCCTGTTTCTTGGCTTCTGGAGTTATTTTTGATTTTTGCAGGTTTCCCAGACGTGTTCTGACGCTGGTCGTTGGTGAAACACAAAGCCATATCCCTGCGATTGAGACGAGTACAAGACCCAAAAGCAATCCTATTTTAAAATCCTTTTTCATCTTTCGACCGCCGGCGAATGAGCTTTTAAGCTGCAAAGCTGATTCGCTGTGTGTTTAATTATTTTTTTTCGGTTTTAGTTTTTGTGCCAATCAATAGGACCGGGGCAGCTATAGCGATAGATGAGTAGGTTCCTATTATAACACCAAAGCCGATAGCGAAGGTAAATCCTCTTAGAGCCTGGCCGCCGAATATATACATTATAAGGACAACGATAAACGTTGTAAATGACGTTAAAAGAGTTCTGGAAAGCGTCTGGTTAATGCTGTTTGTTATTGTCTGCGTCGTAAGCTGGGTCTTTCGACGGTTCTCTCTGATTCGGTCGAAGACAACGATGGTATCGTTAAGAGAGTATCCGATGAGGGTTAAAAACGCAGCTATTATCGCCAGATTAATCTTGAAGTCCCCGATTAAGAGTGCTTCTCCAATTTTTGTGTTCGCAATAAAGGTGCAGGCTGTAACGGCACCGAGTGTAATACAGACGTCGTGAACGAGAGCGATTATAGCCGCAAAACCGTAACGTGCATTACCGAATCGAATCCAGATATATGCGACGATTGCAGCCAGCGACAAAATTATTGCAATCAAGGCACGCAGCTTCGCTTCTTCGCCGATAGACGGATTTATCTGAGTGACGCGGGGCAGAGTTTCAGACAGCTGCATAGAGCTGAGCACCTTCGTTTTTTCATTTTCCACGAAGCGATTCCATTCATCCTCGGGCGGCTGACCGAAAGCAAAGTCTTCGTTGATAGAGACGTAAACGAATGTATCTATTCCCTGGGAGGCTGTTATAGGCGCTAAATCTGCTGTGAAGAGCTGATATGTATATCTTTTGATGTCTCGCATTTCCGGTTTGTATCTGAGGTACTGGAACCTGTTCTCGATTTCTTCCGGTGTTGCAGGCCTGGCGAGTTTGCAGGTGATTTTAAGACCGCCGATAAAATTGTTGAGTTCGGGATATTGATTTGCGACCTCTTCGGTAATTTTTTCGACGGAGATAATTTGAGGCTCCAGATTTCGCATAATTTTCAAATCATTTTCGAAGGCAGTTAATATTGCATCGTTTACTGTTTGCTGGAGTTGTGGTTCTGTTAGCTCAGCGTCGGGAAAAACAGCTTCGAGAACATTTGTAACGATGGTTTTATTTGTCTGGCTTGTGCTTATCTCGAATACGTTCGCCTTGCCGGCCGGCTTTACTATGAGATTGCTGAGCTTCTCGGCGACAGCCGAAGCAATTTTGTCTGCTGTTTGTTGTTCATCGCCCGGAAAAGTAATCATTACGGTTGTTTTGTTTGTTTCTATGGTTTTAATTTCGTATTGTTTGTACTTTTTTTCACCTTCGGGATTTTCCGTAATTGGTTTGCCTGTGCTGTACACGTTTGCTATTGCCAGGGCCGGATTGTTCATTTGCTCACCGACTTTGTGAATTCTGTCTTCGACGTCTTTTCTGCTTAGTTCCACCCCGTCCTTTAAATTGATAACAACCGACGTGCCGCCGGTGAATTCGATATCGTATTTGTTCTTTGTTGTATAAAAGACTGCGAGTCCTGCGATGATGAAGGCGCCTGAGATAATCAGGAATACGGGCCTTAATTTCATCCAGTTGATGTTGGGCTTTTCTATCAATTGGAGCATAAATAGGTGGTCTTTGATTATTTGTTTTGATACAAGAGCATCAAAAATTACACGTGTGACAAAAAGGGCAGTGAACATACTCGAAACAATACCGAGCATAAGGACTATTGCGAATCCCTTAACCTCTTCGGAAGCGACCCAGTAAAGAATAGCAGCCGTAATAAAAGTTGTCAGGTTCGCATCGAAGATTGTTCTAAACGCCCTTTGATATCCGTTTTTGATTGCGATTGATAAAGATGAGCCCTTTTTCTGCTCTTCGCGGATTCTCTCGAAGATAAGGACGTTTGCGTCAACGCTCATACCGATTGTAAGAATAATTCCGGCAATACCGGGCAGAGTGAAAGTAGCCCTGATGATAACCATAGTTGCGAGGACAAAAAGGATATTCAAAAGCAGGGCCAGGTCGGCAATTGAGCCGGCCAGAGTGTAGTAGATTGCCATACATCCTATCACGGCAATCAGGCCTATGAAGCCTGCCTTAATTCCCTGGTCTCTGTTTTCGGCTCCGAGTGAAGGGCCGATGGATTTTACGGATATCGGCTGCTCAATAAGCTGGGCCGGAAGGTGGCCTGCCTCGAGCTTGTTGGCCATATTTTCAACTTCTTCCTGGCTGAACGTGCCTGTAATCTGACCTGATGTTGATATTCTACTCTGGATAACAGGAGCCGATATGGCAAGTTTGTCAAGAAGAATGCACAAAGGCCTGTACATGTTTTTGTCGGTGACTTTGGCGAATATTTTGCCTGCACTATCGTCAAGAACAAAGTCAATGGCCCTTCTTCCCTGCTGGTCTCTTCCAGCCGAGGCGCTTATCAGCTCCCACGGCTCATCCGGGTTATGCAGAAGGCAGTCATCTGATTTATTGCTCGCAAGGACATAATATTTGTTCCCGAACGATGCGACGACAGCTGGTCTTTTGTCATTGTCTCGAACGACAACGTTTGTTTCACCCGTCTGGTCGATGGTTAGCCATTCTGTGCTGTCTTCAATCTCGAACCATATATATTCATCGTCGGAGGCATATTTTGGTCCTTTTGTTTTTAGCAGCTCGACGTAGCTTTGCATCTTTTCGGTATCGACTTCCGAATGCCCGAGGGTAGGAAGGATTCTGAATTCGAGTATGCCGGCTCCCTTTAGCATATTTTGAAGGTCTTTCGGGTCGTCCAATCTGCCCTGGAAGTCTCGATAATCCTCAAACGCTTCTACTACAGCGTAGATTTTTTTCTTTCTGTCCGGGAATTGGTCATTTATATCTTCTATCGCATTTTCTCTTTGTGAGCGTTTGGGCAGCTGCAGAGCGTATTTTATCTGCTCTTCGGTGAGGTTCAATCCGTCGAGTGCATTTTTTGCCTCTTTGTACTGGTCTGATTTTCCCGTTCCGGGTGTTGTCAGCTCTTCTGTAACTTTTATCAACTGCGAGTAATCTTTTACATAATCGCCGAGCAGCTCGAGCCGTGTGTCGGCGACGGTATTTGGGTCCAGGCCGAGATATGTTTTGAGCTGCTCTTTTAGTTTTGGCTCCTTTAATGTGCTCCATTCATAAGCGTTTGCCTTTACCTCTTCGAGCTGCAGACCAGCAGCGGTTAATTTTTCCTCTGTTTGCTCGATTTTACTCGTCAGCTCATTGCCTTGGTCTTGTAGTTGGTTGTACTCATCGTGAACTTCGGCAAGCTTATTGAGGATTTCGATTTTTTGGGTTGAATCACCGCCAATTTTTTTAAAAAATTCCGCTCTTTCCTCGGGCGGTTTTTTAAGTTCCCGCAGGACTACTGCCGGCTTGACATTTTCCTCGAGAAGATTATTCAAAGCTTCTTCGTATTGCTGGCGTTTCTGGCGGGTTTCACTGCTCGCAAGCGGCATTCTTATTTCGAAGCGGGTATCGCCCTCGGGCCACCATTCGATGTTTTGTATATTGGCAGGGTCTATTCTTCTGCGAAGAATCTTTATCATTTTGCTTGAGAGTCCTTTGCGTTGTGCAGCCTCCATTCCCTCAGCGTCAATCTCATAGGTCAGGCTGACGCCTCCCGCCAGGTCTATCCCTGCCCTGAGTGTTTTATTTGGTGGGTAAAGAGTGTAAGATGCGACTAAAGTGAGTACTATAATTACGATAATCTTCAACAACAAATTTCTGCTCATTGCTTTTTCCCTTGTTTTTCACGTATCTGAGCCTGCTTAAAACGAAAAGTCAGGACGCAGTTTCTGTTAATTTTGCCCTTGTGAAAGGTTTCTTCCAATCGCCGACGGAATGACCTTTATCTTTGTGTTATTTGTTTCATCGATCTTTAGTGTAATCTCGTCGTCTTTAATATCGACGATGGTCCCTATAATTCCGCCTATCGTCCTTACCTTGTCGTTCTTTTTCAGTGACTGGACCATTTGCTTGTGTTCCTGCTGTTTTTTTCGCGGGCCTCTCATAAGAAAGAAGTACATCACAACGACCATCAGAACAATCAAAATTATACCGCTGTAATCCCCGAGCGGGCCCTTTTTGACAGCCTGTTTTACGTTACTATTACTGTCAGACGGTACGGATATTGTTTCATGTTCCTGGCCTTCTGACTGCTCTGATTCAATCATTGTAGGTTGTCCGCTTTCAGACTGTGCTAAAATCCATATATTTTCCATTTTTAATTCCCTTCATCCAGCAATAAGCTTTGAATCACAAATGCTTACAGCCTCATATAAAACGAGTTTGAGCTATTTTATTTTACATTTACAATTTTTTAAAAGAGTTATTATCAATGATTAACGCAATATAATCAACAATTTTTTGGATTTATGTTTTTTGGGTTTCTGAGTATTTGTCGTTTTTTATTTGCCTTTGTGCCCAGTCATTAAATTCTTTTTTCTCTATCGCTTCACGTATTGCTGCCATTAATCTTTGGTAAAACCTTATATTATGCACTGAAAGCAGTATTGCACCGAGCATTTCCGATGCATTGAAAAAGTGTCTGACCGCGCCTCTGCTGAAGTTCCTGCAGCAATAGCAGTCACAATTTTCTTCTACGGGGTTGCTGTCCTCGATATTGGAGCTGTTTCGAATACGCAGCGGCCCGTTATTGGTAAAAGCATAACCATTTCTTCCATTTCTTGTCGGCAGGACGCAATCGAATATATCCACACCTTCTCTGACTGCGGTTATAATGTCAGCCGGCATCCCGACGCCCATAAGGTAACGTGGTTTCTCAGTTGGCAGCAGCCTGGTTGTAGCCGATACTGTTCTTATCATATTAGTGTTGCCTTCACCTATGCCCAGCCCGCCGATGGCGTAGCCGTCGAAATCCATTTTAATAAGCTCTTTTGAACAGAAGCTGCGAAGCTGCTCGTCTGTGCCTCCCTGAACAATCCCTAAAAGCATCTGGTCAGGATTTGAGTGTGCCTGTTTACATTGTTCCGCCCATTTAATAGTTCTTTGCACAGCTTTTTTAAGTTTGTCACCTTCACAGCCGAATGCAGGGCATTCGTCAAGGCACATTATTATGTCTGCACCGAGACGGTTCTGAATTTCGGTAGCGTTTTTTGCATCGAGCTTTAATTTTTGGCCGTCTATGTGGCTGGAAAATTCAATTCCGTCGTCATCGATTTGCACCAATTCGCTCAGTGAGAATAGCTGAAAGCCGCCGCTGTCGGTTAAGATTGGCCCTTGCCAGGCCATAAACTTATGTATCCCGCCGAGCTTTTCTATTGTCTCGATTCCAGGCCGGAGCATCAAATGATATGTATTGGCAAGGATAAGTGAACATCCGGTCTCTTCTAACTGTGCAGGCGTAAGTCCCTTGACCGCACCAGCAGTGCCGACCGGGCAGAATACGGGCGTCTCGATCGTGCCGTGGGTTGTTTTAAGCAGCCCTTTTCTGGCCCAGCTGTTTTTGTCCTCGACAAGTATTTCGAATCCTGCTGACTTAATAGACATAATCAATTTCGGAACCCGGATAATAATATAGTAATATCTCGAAGGCCGTCTTGCCTTCCATTCTTGCCATAGCCTGCGCACCGCACTGGCACAGGCCTACGCCGTGCCCCCAGCCCCTGCCTGCCAAAAATGCCCATTTCTCACCCGCACTTTTTATTTTGCAGATTGTGCTCTTTACTCTTTTTCCGGAAGGGTCAATAGTCATCCGCAAGTCTTCTGCTCTGATATAATCGCTTTTTCCGTTTGAGCCGACCAGCTTGATGAATGTCAGCCGCGACAATATCGATTGCTGATTGTCGGTTTCAATTTTATAATCGCTTTTTCTTTCGACGACAAGCTCTTTAATCTGGCCGAGCTTTTTTAATGTTGGGTATCTTGCAATGAGTTTTTTTGAGATAGACTTTTTATCGAACCGGACTACAGGCCAGAAAAAGCTGCTGGGTCTGGCCACGTACTGACAATACGGACAGCGAACTCCCGAAAGCGGCTCGATTTGTTCGCCGCCGAAAACGTTTTGCGAATCTTCGGTATGCCCGCCGCACATCGAGCTGTAATAGCTTGGGAATATTTCTTTGCTGCCGCCGGGATAATTGCAAACGAGCACCTCTCCTTTGGTTTTGTCTATTGCCTGCCATACCTGTTTTGACTCGGCTGCGACTCCGAGATAGACCTGGTTGGCCTGGGTTTTTGTAACGTCCCAGCTTCTTGTCGAGCCGAAATGTCTTTTCATATAAAGGCAATATGTCCTTGCAGCAATGGCCTGCGCCTCCAGGGCAGCAGGCTCCCAGTAGTCGGGCATCTCGGCACCTATCACGCCTGCCAGATAGGCTTCGAGTGGTACCGGATTTATAGCGTCAAGGCTTTTGCCGTCTGCGTTGATTAACAGCGTGAGTTTGCCGCGATAGTCACTGCCGTTCAGATTGAAGATGTGCGGCGAATCGGGAGTAATAGTGAGCTGATTGCCGTCAAAACTCTTTTTTCCTATTGTTATTTTGCCGTCGGTCAGATGTATGTCGGCGGCCGAGGTAAGCGGTGCGACTCTTTCTTGTCTTTTGGCGGCATCAGAGCTTAGAATACTGAAGGCAGTGTCTATCTTGAGTTTCAGCTCATTTACATCATCGGCGAGCAATACCCTTATCCGGAACTCCTCGCCAATATCCATCTGCGGTGTCACTTTAACCGGAGCTTTTTGTCTGCAGGAGCAAAGGCAAAAAAGAACTATGAAAATGCTGATTAGCCGCGGCCGTATTAAGGGGCTGCGCGCAAAAGATGCTCTGTTTCGAGAGTTAAATTCAGCATCTCGTGCCGATAGGCTGATTCGTGACAAAATAAAATTTCCTGCTCAAATCAGGTTTTGAGTATAAACGGTAATTTAGTCCAGGTTTCTCAGTGACAGGCCGAGATTGGCAAGCGATTTTTTAATTTCATTTAAACTGGTAACACCGAAGTTTTTTACGCCCAGCAGCTCGGCTTCTGTTTTCTTCATCAGCTCGCCAATCGAGCTAAGACCCAGTTTCATCAGGCACTTTCTTGCCCGCACCGATAATTGAAGGTCTTCGACGGGCTTGTTCAGGATTCCTTCGCTTTCAGCTTCGATTTCTTCTACTGCCTGCTCTGCTTCAATTTCCTGCTCCTCGAGTGCCACGCCGAGATTCAGTCCCTTTATATTCAGTATGTTTTTGATTTCCTTCAATGAAGTTTCGCCGAAATTCTTATATGAAAGCAGTTCTGCCTCTGAAATTCTCAAAAGGTCGCCGATTGTACTGATATTCATTTTTTTCAGACAGTTTCTGCTGCGTACCGACAGCTCGAAATCTGTAATCGGTGTTTCGAGTATCTGGCTTCGATGTGTTTTTTTCTTTTCTTTTTCCTCGTCGTAGTACATCGTTTTTGAGCCTTCGATGTCTTTTTTGAAAAGAAGGGCTCTTGGATGGTTTGGATGGTATTGCAAAATTGTTTCGATGCATTTGCCGGCCTTATCGAATTCACCGGCATCTTCGTACAGGACCGCCATATTTATTAATGCATTTACATATACAGGGCTTATCAATGTAATTTGTTTATAGTAGTCTATAGCTGCCTCTTCGTCGCCGGCCAGGTCACAGCGATACGCCAAATGAAAAAGCGCCCTGTGGTGTTCCGGTGACAGTTCCAGCGCCTTTTTATAGTTTTCTATTGACTGTTCGTAAAGGCCTTGTGCCTCGTACAATCTTGCCAACTGATAGTGGTACTCGCCGCTTACGTTTTCAAAATTTGAGTTTTTCTTCAGTTCTTTGCCTGCTGCTTCGAGGTTTCCGGCGCAGCGGTAGGTTGCGACCTTTTCAATACTTATCATCAGCGTGTCGGCTTCGTAATCGAGTCCTTTTTGTAAATTCTCAATCGCGCCATCGAAGTCGCCTGTTCTTCTCAGGGCACAGGCCGTGCATATAAATTTTTCCTTGCAATCCTTTGCCTTTCCGAGCTTCTCGAGTGCCTCTTCGTTTCTGCCGAGAATATAAAGTCCGATTCCTGTCTGCAGCGTTTGGGATGTTTTTGACATATTTTCTTCTATCCTTTTTGCAAACGCCAGAAGACGTGCCTCGCTTGAATGAACGAAGTCGCTGAGCTCTTT
>CAYNDE010000017.1:0-18276 GCA_964395535.1 uncultured Pirellulales bacterium | reverse complement strand
CGTTTTCAAGGCCGAGGGAGAAATTAGTCATAATATCTCATAATAAGCATATGTTAAACAACTTGCCCGGGAATTCAGTCATTAGAAATATTATATCTGATTTGGTAAACAGAGAGGTAGTCATAGATGGATCTTGTCTCGTTCCCTATTATGTACCTGCTGATGAATCACCAGACTTAGTGCTATTCGAGGAAGAGGAAATTCTAGGAAAAGAAGCAGTGTTCAACCAAAAGAGTTTTTATCCACACCTGATTAAAGATTTAAAAAATGCTGCGAAAGAGGTTATTTTCATATCAGGTTATATGAGCACTAATCGAATAGAGAGGTTAATGCCTCACTTCACCAATCTTTTATCTAAGGGAGTAAAAATTAAGATATTTACTAAACCCCCAAGGGAGCAAATGACAAGAGCTGAAGAGCTAGAAGAACTACACAATAAACTAAAAAATATAGGAATAGAAATATATCAACATTATGGCACCCATGAAAAAATAGTTGCTATAGATACTCATATATTATATGCTGGAAGCTTAAATGTGCTCTCGTTTAACCATCGCACAAACGAAATGATGATCAGAACAGATAGTAAATCGAAGTTACAAAAAGTTTTCTCTGTCGTATCTAAAAACTATCCACGATTAAAGGATTACCTTCATGGAACAGGATACATAATTCCCGAGGAGGTACTTGATTTAACACCAGAGAAATCTAAAAATATCCTGGACTCTGTGAGACCAAAAAACAGAAAAGTCCCCAAGAAAATACAAGAAGTAAAAGAATACTTCAGGAGCGTATTTGTAAAGTTAAGATGGGTAATAGCTGATGATAAAAGAATCCCAAATTTTGCTGTTTTGTTTAATGTCACTATTGAGGCTATACTTAACAATCCACCTACAACAATTGAGCAACTTTTGACAGTGCCAGAATTCAAAAGAAACAGAACCAACATTAGAGGTTATGAAGAAATAGTATTGAGCTTATTAAAGGAGTATAAACAAGCAGCAAAAAAATAAATAAAAGCGAAAATCCGTATTAATCTGCGGTTAAAATCAACAGAAAACCTGCGGCAAATCCTTCGACATTGCTCAGGACAGGCCGGCGACTGCTAAACAATTTTAACGACAACCCTCAATAAATAAACAAACCTGCCGTGAAACGGCAGGCTAAATATAAAACAATAACCCCTACCTTACGGTTGAGGCTCTATGGCGAAAAGAAAAACCCTTGCAGTGCAAGGGGCTAAAAAGTTATGGATTCCCGCCTCCGTAGGAATGACAGATAATAAAATCTGTGAAAATCTGTGAAAATCTGCGGTTAAAATCAACAGAAAACCTGCGGTAATCCGCCTTCGTCAAGACTACGGCGGACAAGAACCGCAGGCTAAATATAAAAGAATCAGTGTCAATCAGCGAAATCAGCGATTAGATTCAATATATTAAGGAAAAAAAGGCTGAAAAAGGGTTTTTTCGGCTAAAAACCGGTTTTCAGCCCAAAAGTGGGATTTTTATAGAAAAGTCGAAAATAAGACAAAAAAAATAAAAATTTTTCTATTTTTTTATTGACTTCGCCGAAGGTCCGATATAAAATATCTTTAATAAACAGGAGGTGCGGTTTGGAGTAGACCCCACCGTTTTAAGTACACGATAAAGCTTTTTATCGTGTAAAAGGATGAAAAGAGAAGAAGAGGAGCAGGTGGTGAGAAGAAGAGAAGGGTGCTTCATAGTTGTTGCGGTTCTGCTGTTTATATGGAGCTGCAGCCCCGTTTTTGCTGCGTGGAGTTATACTGAGGTCAGAGAGCCTCCGGGAGTGGAATTAAGCCATAGTGAAATACTCGATGATATTTACGGCGGGACTTTTACAGGAAGCGGAACAGATTTAGGTTACGGCCACTGGACGGAATTTTCAAACGGCACAGTTACGGCACTTCGTGTTTTTGACACCGATGACCTTACTGAAATCATCCACATCGTTACCGGAGATGAGGGCAATGTAGACCAGGTCTGGACCGACGGCCTGACCAGCGTTACCGCTCAGGCCAAGTATGCCGCACACGACCAGTCATTCGGCTGGAACGGAGGCGGGTCAGGAACCGATTATTATCAGCTGCTCACTCACGACGACGTTAGCCTCGGGACAGTCGTTCCGATTAGTATTTCAGGTGATTTCCTCTGGGGCACTAAACCAAACGGTGACGAGTACTGGTCAAAAGATTCTTACAATGATGACGAGCTGGACCATATGGTCACCTATAAAGTCGAAGGCCTTGAAACCGACTGGACGGTCTGGCTGCTGTTCTGGGAAGACCTTACGGGCAGCTATCCTTCATCTGACAGAGACTTTAACGACTTTGTTATCGAGGTCAGGGCTATTCCCGAACCAGCCTCGATGCTGTTATTCGGTCTTGGAGGTCTGGCTTTGCTGAGAAAACGTAAAGCATAGATTCAGGTTTGATTTTTTAATTAATCAAAGGGCCGTGATAGATAGCACGGCCTTTTTTATTCGATTCAGTCGTATTAAACAGTTGGAAAACTCATTTTTTTCTTAAGGGTACTTATAAAGCCGGATTCAATCCTGGCTTTAAGAATTGATTATACAGGCCAATCACTGTTCTCTTTTTTATTTCCCTGGAATAAATCAAATAGGTGCGGGATTAGACGACGTTAAACTTTTGAAGGCTGAGTGATTCTTCTTTCAAGGTCGGCGAGTGTGGCGTTCATTTTGGGGTCGGCGTTTTTTAAGTTGTCAACTTTGCCGCAGGCGTGCATAACGGTGGTGTGGTCTCGGCCGCCAAGATGGCCGCCAATCTCCTCGAGGCTGTGACGGGTCAGATTTCTGGCGAGGTACATACAAATCTGACGCGGCAGTGTGATGGACTGGCTGCGCTTCTTGCTCTGCAAATCGGCGAGGCGGACGTCGAAATGGTCGGTAACAACGTCAATGATGTCGCTGATGGAGATGTGCCTGGCTGCGGATTCGAGCTGGCCGTTAAGGGCGGTCTGGGCCAGTTCGAGCGTAATTTCGGAGCCGGTAGTCGTAGCTACTGCGTAAATAGCGGTTAAGGCGCCTTCGAGCTCTCTGATATTGGACTGGGCCTTTCTTGCGATGTAGTCTGCAACGGGTTCGGAGATGTCCAGGCCTCTAAGATGGGCTTTCTTCTGGACGATTGCGACCCTTGTATCGTGACTTGGGGGGTCGATTCGTGTTACCAGGCCCCAGTTGAATCTGCTGATAAGACGCTCTTCGAGCGAAGGTATCTCAGCGGGCGGGCTGTCAGCGCTTAGGATAATCTGTTTGCTGTTGTGATAAAGAGTATTGAATGTGTGGAAGAATTCCTCCTGGCTCTGCTCGCGCTCACTGAGAAATTGAATGTCGTCGATGACGAGCATATCTACGGAGCGGAACTGGCTTTGAAAGCCTGCGAGGTTGCCCTGCTCAATTGCGCGGATAAAACGGTTGACGAAATCCTCACAGCTGAGAAGCTGAATTACCATTTTACCGTTTTTGTCGCTACTTTCTTTGCAGACGGCGTGCAGCAGATGCGTTTTGCCCAGGCCTGAATTGCCGTAAAGAAAAAGAGGATTGTAGGTATTGCCGGGCGACTGGCTGACGGCGACGCAGGAAGCGTGGGCGAGGCGATTGCTCGGGCCGACAACGAAATTTGAAAACGTGTAATCGGGATGCAGCTTGAGGCGGCCGTCAGTACGCTGAGCCTTTTTAGCAAAACTCTCAGCAGGCAAACATTCGAAATCTACAGTAACGAGATGGCCTGTAACCTGCTGAGCAGCACGAGTGAAACTTGAGCTGCAGTTATCGCGCAGAAACTCGACGGTGGCGGTGTCGGGACAGGCAACCAGCAGCAGGCCGCCATTAAAACGAGCTGGTGCAAGCTCATCGAACCACTTGCGTGCGTTAGCCGGGTCGAGCGCTTTTGTGCGCTCGACTATCTGGCTAAAAACTTCCTCAACCGTCTTCGCCGCCAAAACTGTCCCTTCTGAATCCAAGACACCTACAGGCATTTCTGCCGACAAGCATCCCTGCTAAATTAAAAAACTATGAATAAAAAAACGCTTTACAACACCGGTTTGATAACAACTGTGAAATCTAACCTTGCAGTTGTGCTTTGTCAAAGGAAAAAAGTCTGATTTGAAAATCTTTGCATATATTTTAATTTGGATAAAACAAGCAAATGTCTTGAATTCTTAGTCAATACCCATATCATTAAGGCTTTACAGGTAAGAACCTTACAAAGGTATATAGAAATGGGAATATTCACTAAAACGGCACAGTATATAAAAGAGCGGCTTGGCAAGACGCGAGACAAGATAAGCAGTTCGCTGACGAGCATAATAAGTCTCGGCAGAAATATAGACGACGAGCTGCTTGACGAGCTCGAGCAAACCCTGATAAGCGATGATATCGGTGTAGAGACTACCGACAAACTGATAACGGACCTGCGGGAGGCTTACAGAAAAAGACAAATCGAGAAGACCGACGATATTGTGCCGTTTCTAAAAGAGCATATCAAAAGCTACTGGCCCAAAAGAGACAGAGAGCTGAATATGTCGCAAAGCCCGCCCACGGTGATTCTGGTTGCGGGCGTGAACGGCTCAGGCAAAACGACCAGTATCGCAAAATTAGGATATATTTTAAGCAGGAACGATAAAAAAGTAATCGTTGCTGCGTGCGATACGTTCCGGGCGGCGGCGGTTGAGCAATTGAGTATATGGGCGGAAAGAATCGGGGTACAAATAGTAAAGCAAAAAAGCGGCTCTGACCCTGCTGCTGTTGCGTTCGATGCCTGCGAGGCGGCACTGGCCAGAGGTGCGGATTTTCTGATACTCGATACGGCGGGCAGGCTGCATACGCAAAAAGACCTTATGCGGGAGCTGACAAAAATCAGGGACGTCGTGGCAAAGAAGATTGAAGGGACGCCGAATGAGGTTCTATTGGTGCTCGATGCGACGACGGGTCAGAACGCAATCGCGCAGGCGAAGATGTTCACCGAAGCTATCGACGTCAGCGGAATATTTTTAGCAAAGCTGGACGGTACCGCCCGCGGGGGGATTGTTATAGCGATAAAGGACCAGCTCGACATACCGGTAAAGTTCGTCGGCCTGGGAGAAAAACCGGAAGATATTGCCGAGTTCGACCCGGGAAAATTCGTCGAAGCTCTTTTTGCATAACATATTTACCGCAGAGCTAACCGAGAACGCGGAAAAAAGAAATTCATCAGACACGGATTTACACAGATTGACACAGATTAAAAAATTGAACCATGAAATTGAACAAAAAAAATAATTGATTTAAGATAAGATTAACTGCAAAGTTATCTGAGAGCACAGAGAAAATAAGTGCACAAGTCACAAGAGCAAAAGTCAAAAGAAAAAATAGCCACGAATTAACACAAATAAACACTAAGAGGTAGGTCAAAAGTCACAAGTCAAAAGAAAAAAATCAACAACGAAATTGCTTGAAAAGATACTAACGAAAAAAATTAGTGAATAATGTAGAAAAATAAAAAGAGCTGTGCCTTATGCACAGCTCTTTTTCGAATACTTGAAAAATGTTTTAACCGCACTACTTGGTGCAATTGTGATCACATTTGTTTTTGCAGCAATCTTTAGTGCAGTTCGGGTCACATTTCTTTTTGCAGCAATCTTTAGCGCAGCTCAGGTTGCATTTGCTTTTACAACAGCCGTCGGAAACCTGCTGGACAGCAGAGGAAACAAAAGGACAGGCATTTGTTGAAATGCCCTGCTGGCTACTGCCGCCGGCCTTTGCAGTCGAATTTACAGAAACAGCGGCCACCAAACCAATCATCAGTACAGCAGCAATCGCTGCTAAAATCAATACATACTTAGACTTCATCATAATCGCTCCTTAAAAAGTTAATACAAAGTTTACAGATACTACCTCTATTTTTCTGTTGTGTCTAATCCCGCCCACAATTTCTTTATAATACAGACGCAAGTCAGCAGCGGTTCAGAAAAATCCGGTTTAATCTTAAAGAAAAAAAATAAATTTATTTCCTGTTTTCATTAGGGGTATCAGGGGATGTATATTGCTTTTCATCGATATATCGCGGTCGCAAGGATAAAATCCAACAGCAGGTTTTTGCGAAAAGACACGAGAGTTATATTAAATATAAAAAAGTAAAAATAGAAAATTCAAATTAAAAATAAAAAAGAAATCCCACAGCAGAGCTCGCGTAGAGCGCAGAGATTTTGGACGGGATTACAGAATTTTCTGGAAATTCTGCCTACTTGGCGGGAAAAACTTTATTGACAATTTTCGAACAATATGTTACTATATGAGTATATATTCACATAGTTATATATTTAAGGGCTCAGACAATGATAAGTAAAAACAAGTTTTTCCTTCTGGAAAAGCAGGCCTTAATCTTAAAAGCAATTTCACATCCGATAAGAATTGCCGTCGCTGAATTTCTAAAGAACGGCGAGCAGTGCGTTTGCGATATTGCCCGGTTTGTCGGCTCGGAGCGCTCCAATGTTTCAAAACATTTATCGATTATGGTAAATGCCGGCATAATAGGGTATCGAAAAGAAGGGCTGAAAGTCATCTATAAACTTAAGTGCCCCTGCGTGCTGGATTTTTTAAGCTGTATCAACGGAGTCTTAAAACAGCAGGCGAAAGAAGAGCGCAAATTGCTCAGAGCGGTATAAAGGCAGTTTTATGTGGTTTAAGAACAACTGGAAAAAGCTGTCGTTGATAGGAGGTGTTTTTTTAGTTTTCTACTTTCTACCGGCTGACTCGCCGAGGTTTAATAATGCGTTGGGTGAATCTTTAAGACTCGCAAAAGACTATGCAAGAGAGCATGTACTTTTGTGCCTTGTTCCAGCCTTTTTCATAGCCGGTGCAATTTCGGTTTTTTTGAGCAGTGCATCGGTAATGAAATATCTGGGAGCTGGTGCGAATAAATTTTTAGCTTACGGCGTTGCCTCCGTTTCAGGTTCGATTCTCGCCGTTTGTTCCTGCACGGTTCTGCCTCTTTTTGCGGGGATATATAAAATGGGAGCAGGTCTGGGGCCCGCAACAACATTTCTATACTCCGGTCCTGCAATAAATATCCTTGCAGTAATCCTGACAGCAAGAGTTTTAGGGCTTCAAATTGGCATTGCCAGGGCCGTCGGCGCAATTACATTCAGTATTATCGTAGGCCTGCTGATGCACCTGATATACCGCAAAGAGCAGATTACCAAAGCAGTCAGCCAAACGATAACGCCCCAAACAGAAAGCGGCCGGCCGTTATGGAAAAATATAATATATTTCGCTTCGATGGTCGGCATTTTGGTTTTTGCCAATTGGGCAAAACCAGCCGGGCAGTCCGAACTCTGGCATACAATTTTTTCAATTAAATGGATTATCACAGGCATATTTACTTTGATTTTGATTATTTCATTATCACTGTGGTTCAAGGCCGGTGAGCTTAAAGACTGGGCTGAGTCAACGTGGGGCTTTGCAGTTCAGATTCTGCCTTTACTTTTTATCGGTGTTCTTGTCGCCGGTTTTCTTCTTGGCAGGCCGGGTGAGCAGGGCCTTATACCTTCGAAGTGGGTCAATGCTGCTGTAGGGGGAAATTCTGTTCGTGCAAATCTTTTCGCTGCGGTTGCCGGTGCATTTATGTATTTTGCAACACTGACAGAGGTGCCGATTCTGCAGGGGCTTTTGGGTTCCGGTATGGGCAAAGGACCTGCACTTGCACTTCTTTTGGCAGGGCCGGCATTGAGTCTGCCGAATATGCTTGTGATACGTTCTGTTCTGGGGACGCAAAAAACCTTGGTTTATATAACGCTGGTAATTGTTATGGCCTGCATAACAGGGCTGATTTTCGGTGCGTTTTTTTGAGGGACAGGATTATGATAAAGATACAAATACTCGGCACAGGCTGTCCGAAGTGTAAAAGATTAGCGGAAAACGTAGAAGCTGCTGCGAAAGAATCGGGGATTGAATGCGAAATAGAAAAAGTCACCGATATAAATAAGATTATGAGTTTTGGCGTGATGATGACACCGGCCCTTGCAATTGACGGTAAGGTTGTATCGGCTGGTAAGGTTTTAAGTGTTGATGAAATAAAACAGCTAATTTGAGTAAATTAAAGGAGATGAATTTGAAACCTAAAAATATTATTACGATTGTGCTAATTTTGTTTGTATTGGCCAGTATTGTATTTCTGGTTGCAAAAGAGCTAAAGCAAAAACCTGATGCTTTAGAGAAAGGCTCGGAGCAGACACAAAAGCGGCCTGGGGCACAAATCCAAAATCAGCCTGCTGAAAACAGCGATGGAAATAAAACGGTTGTCTATTATTTTCGAACGAACGTGCGGTGTGTTAAATGTAAAAAATTTGAAAGTTATACGCAGCAGGTTATAGACGACCAATTTTCCGGGCAGGTCAAAACAGGCGAGCTTGAATGGAAAGTAGTCAATGTCGAAGAGCCGGGCAATGAGCATTTTATCGACGATTATAAGCTTGTGACTAAATCGATTATCCTTTCGGAAGTAAAGGACGGCAAAGAAACGAAGTATAAGAATCTCGATAAAATCTGGGTCCTTGTAGATGATGAAACCGCGTTCAAGAATTATATCACGAATGAGATAACTGAGTTTTTCGTATCGGAGTAAGAAATGTGGATGGTGACGGGAGCTTTTTTAGCGTTATGGCTCGGTATCCTTACCTCAATTAGCCCGTGTCCTTTGGCGACGAATATTCTGGCTATTTCTTTTATTGACAGGAATATCGGCAAAACGAAAAACATTCTGCTGACCGGCTTGCTTTACACGCTCGGCAGGATGATGACATATACTTTGATAGGCGCTTTGATTGTCAATAGTGTTGTTGCCGGCGAAGGATTATATTTCAAGATTGAACCCGTAATGAACAAGCTGCTCGGCCCTGTTTTGATTATCGTGGGAATGATACTTCTCGAGCTGATTAGCTTTTCACCAAAAGGGGCGGGACTGAGCGAGAAAAACCAAAAGCGAATTGAAGCACTGGGTATCTTTGGCGCATTTATTCTTGGTGTGATTTTTGCCTTATCGTTTTGCCCGGTATCGGCAGCTTTGTTTCTGGGAACTCTCATCCCTGTTGCAATTGAGCATAAGTCTGCATTTCTTCTGCCTGCCGTTTACGGTATTGGTACGGCTTTACCGGTTGTCTTTTTTGCATTCCTGCTGGCCTTTAGTGCGAAAATGGTCTCGAAGGCTTTTGATAAAATAACAGTTGTCGAGAAGTGGATTCGCACGGTAACGGGGCTGATTTTTATCGCCGCCGGCATCTACTATTGCCTTGCATATATCTTCAGGATTTTTTAGACGAGATAACAGGATTAACGAGTTTTGCACTGATAAGGTAGAGAAATAATTTCAAATCTTAAATCCCTCTTTGATGAATCTTTGACGAACAGGTAGCAAAAAATAATTATGAATGTAAAATTAAAGCTGGTCAGGGATTAGTCATAAGCAGGGGCTGGCCTGTGGCTTCGATGACGTCGCGCCAGAGAGAACCGTCGGGGTCGATATGGTTCTTTTTGGCGACAGCCATTTTCATCGGCACGTGGACGAAATGGTCATTGATAAGACTTATTAAAACCGCGGTCTTGCCGGCCATCGCGGCGTGAACAGCGTTGACACCCAATCTCTCACAATAAATCGAGTCATCCGAGTTTGCGGGGGCGGCCCTGATTATATAACTGGGGTCAATATATCTGAGGCCTATCTCAATGTTTTTTTCTTTGAAGTATTCTGTAATTTTGTCTTTAAGAAAAAGGCCGATATCGACAAGCCTTAAATTTCCTGATTCATCGACCTGGCCGCTTTCCCTGACAAGGTTCTGGCCGGCACCTTCGGCGATAAGGATTACGGCGTGATGACGATTTTTTAATCTTGTTTCGAGATGGGCGAGCAGGCCGTTATCGCCATCAAGCTCAAAAGGCACCTCGGGGACAAGGACATAATTGACGTCGTTGATTGCAAGAGCCGTGTGGGCGGCGATAAAACCTGACTGTCGGCCCATTACCTTAACGATACCAATACCGTTAATCGCTCCGTGAGCTTCGGTGTGGGCCGCGGAAACTGCGTCAACAGCCTTCGAGACGGCTGTCTGGAAACCGAAAGACTTCTGAACAAAGCTGAGGTCATTATCAATCGTTTTGGGGACACCGACAACGGCAACTTTAAGTTTTCTATTTTCAAGTTCCCTTGAGATATTCAGGGCGCCTTTCTGGGTGCCGTCGCCGCCGATTGTAAAGAGTATATTGATACCCATCTTTTCGATGCTGTCAACTATTTCGGCGGTTCTGTCACCGTAACCCCGCGATGAGCCGAGAATGGTGCCGCCTTTGCGGTGAATATCATCGACCAGCTCTGGTGAAAGCTGCATAACGGGCAGATTAAACTCGGGAAGAAAACCGCGATAGCCGTATCTTATACCGGCAATCTTTTTTACGCCGTAACGATACCACAGACACATAACAATAGCGCGTATGACATCGTTCAGGCCTGGACAGAGACCGCCACAGGTTACGATTGCCGCGTGCACGTCTGCCGGTTTAAAGAAAATCATCTCACGCGGCCCTGCGACCTCAACAAGCCGATTTGCGGGTAATTTCAAGCTGCCGGCATCCGAGACTGTCTCGATATCATAAATGATACGCTGGTTGTCATCGACGTAGTTAGCCAGGTAATCTCCTGTTCTTTTAGACAGCTCGACGGGTGACTTTATGTCACTTCGGCCGAGTGAAGTGATAGTGAAATCGAGATGCTCCATTTTGTTACCGCCTGCAAAAGATTATTAACAACAAAACCTGCTTTATACAGCCGACAGCTTACGACCGCAAAAAGCTTTTTTCAAGTCTGTTATACCCTCGGGTAGTCGCCAAGAAAGTATGTTTTTGGCAGGCCGCCGGTGAGAGGCATCGCATAGTCAATAAAGGCCTGTGTTATTCCATTTCCTTCTGAATTGATGAACTCATCGGGCATCTCTTTCGACTTTTCGGCGACATTTTTCAATTCGGTACTGAACAGCTCAACAGCGTAATTGTCACCGTTGCCGATTCGTTTTATTGCCACCGAGCCGCTCTGCTCTTTCATCGAGAACTTGACAGCCTGCCAGCCGCATCTTCTGGCCTCTTCAACGTCAACAGGTGACTGGAATCCGACAAAGCTTCTCTGCAGATAGCCAAAGGTATCAGCTCTGACCCTTTTTGCTTTGATTTTTGCTTTAATCCGGCCTGCAATGTAGTCGGCCAGGACCCCGGTACCTGAAAGCTGAATATTACCGTAAGGATCTTTTTCATTCTTCTCCAAAATCTTTTCTGTCCAGGTTTTGCCGTCCACATCACGTATGCCCTCGCTGACGGCAATGACACATCTGCCAAACCTCTTATATACAGTCTCAACATCGCTGAGCAGTTTTTCTTCCGGCACTGTCTTTTCGGGAAAATATATAAGGTGCGGCCCGTCACTTTCCTGGCGTCTTCCCAGAGCTGCAGCAGCAGCCAAAAATCCTGCGTTTCTTCCCATTACGACATCAACTTTAATACCGGGAAGTGCCTTATTATCCAAATCGTCACCCATGAGCGCGCTGGCCACAAACTTTGCCGCTGTGCCGTAACCCGGGCAGTGGTCGGTTACGAGCAAATCATTGTCTATGGTTTTCGGTATATGAAAGGCGCGCATCTCATAACCGACGTCGGCTGCCATCATATTGATAATGTGAGCGGCATAAGCGGAATCGTTGCCGCCTATATAGAAAAAATACCTGACATTACGCTTTTTGAAAACTTCGAAAATCTGTTTACAATCTTCCTCCTTCGGCTTTTCACGACTCGAGCCGAGGGCCGCTGAGGGACATCTGGCCATACCTTCGAGGACCTGAACCGAAAGCTGCTTCAGGTCGATGAATTGTTCAGCGGCGATGCCTTCGACCGCGTGTATCGCACCGTAAAGATTTTCAATCTCTTCGTGCTTACAGACCTCTTCTATTACGCCGACAAGAGAAGCATTAATCACTCCTGTCGGGCCTCCGGATTGACCTACTACCGCATTTGCCTTTGGTGCATCTGTCATAATCAAACTATCTCCATTGACATCTTTATTTTTAATACCATCGTTATATTTAAGGAGCAACTTAAATTGCAGAAAATCTATTGTACAAACAAAAAAACGGCACTCAAGAGAAATTTACCGGATTCCCATAGCGATATTGCAGTTGAGAAAGTACAGCCATTTGGCGAGAACGCTCTTTTTGAGAATACTCTGGGCGGCTTTGGCGTAAAGGTCAAGCTGGCTTCGATACAGCTCTGCTCGCTCTTTCACCAAGTCGGCGGCAATGCTGTCGGTCTTAAAATCCACTATTATAAGCCCTTCAGGCGTTATAATCAGCATATCTATTATACCCTGCACGACGATTGTTTCATCGCCTGAATTGGCGATTTGCGAGACAGGCAAAGCGAAAGTGAACGGCCATTCCCGCCAGACGACATTGCCCTCTTTGGTTGCCAGTCGGCCCGGCTGACTTTTGAAAAAGCCAATTATCGATTCGGCATCAATGCTATCAGCAACGGTTTTGCTCATAGCCTCCGCTTTCACAAGTTTTTGTTTCGTCTTTTCAACCGATTGTTTCGTCACTGGAGCGGTTAAATCGATGCTGGAAATCACAAGATGAGCGGCTGTACCGATGATGCGGCTATCGATTCGGCCGGCGGGGGGGCTGGATAGAGAAGCGACGGGCTCTCGCTCGAAAGGTCTGGAATACTCGAGACGTGCGAATTCATCGCCGCTGTGGGTAAGCTGAGTCACGGTGCGCTTGGCAGGCAGAGCTGAAGCTGATTCGTATTGATACCGCCAGTTGATATTCTCTTTGAGTTGTTCAAGAATCCGCTGCTGTGAAACCGATTCAGTTTTTGCCTTTTTTGGTTCCTTTATTCTGCCTGACCGCAAGGATTCTATATAATCTGAAAGAACTTTGAGTTCATCATTACCGTAAAGTCTGAAATCGAACAGGTCGTTATCGACAGACTCATCAACAAAGCCGGTTTCAAAAGCCTCGCGCAGATTCCTCTGGTCGGCGAGTCCGTACAGAATCCAGTCTAAAAAACTATTGCAGCATTGAAGCTGGCCGCTTGCTTTCTCAGAGGCGGAGAAAAAGCCCCGCAGCAAGATATCGCGGCAGTGTTTTGCGCCCCGAGCGCCAGTTAAAATCAATCTGTCCTTTGCTCGCGTAGCGGCAACGTAAAGAATTCGCATCTCCTCTGCTAAGGCGGTGCGCAGCTTTTTCTCGGCGATGACCTGATGAGCGAGCGAGGTCAATTTCGAATTCGTTGCTTTATCGATGAGCTCAAGGCCGAGGGTAAGGTTCGCATCGGTAATGAATTCGCGGCTCAACTCGGTTACGTTAAATTTGTTATCAAGCTCAGTGACAATTACGACGGGAAATTCCAGCCCTTTGCTTTTATGAATACTTGTGATTGTAACGGCGTTTTCGCGCAGGTTGAGCGGCTCTGCGAGTGCCCATTCAGCTCCTGCCTGTTCGAGTCTTTCGATAAATTCGACGAATCTGCCGAGTGAGACGCTTTGGCGGCTGCTGGCAAAGGCCTCGAACTGTATCGCTCTGTCGTGCAGCTTGAGCAAATTTGCCCTGCGGAGCCGGCCATCCGGAAGAGCCGAGACAAATGATAACAGGCTGCTCTTGCGATATATCTGCCAGAGCAAATCCGCAAGATTGCCGGCACGGGCGCAATCCCGCCAGGTTTCAATTTTCTGCAGGGCCTCTTCGAGCTTTGCCGACAGGTCGGCATCCTCCCCGCTTTCAACATACGCTGCCACACAGTCGTAAAAACTTCTGCACTGCTGCAAGGCTTCTTCGTGTATCCTTATTTTGGCAAGCTCGGTGTCGGTGACATTGAAAATGGGGCTTCGCAGAACCGCAGCCAGCTCGATATCACGCTGAGGATTATCAAGAACCTTGAGCAGGCACATCATATCGCTTACTTCAGTCGCCTCGAAATAGCCGGCAAAGCCTCTGCTGCTGACGGGAATACCTGAAAGTCGCAGTAACTGTACATAATCATTTATCCTTTTGGCGGGCGAACGCATCAAAACGACAATGTCTCCGTATTCGACGTCGCGCATACAATCTTTCTGCTCGTCATATATTTGCAAGGCGGCTTTGTCGGATTCGGCACCAACCATCTGTTTTATGCGATGAGCTATCATCGCAGCCTGGCATTTCCGCAGTGATGCAGAATCTGTCCGGTCATCTTCAATTGATTCGTTTTCATCCTGCTGTGCTTCGTTTTGCCTGTCATCTCTGTCGAGGATATGAAGCTCGACGGCGGCTGCTTTTTTGTCGGAGGTTGGTCTTTGCGAGGCCGGCTTCAAAAAGGCCGAGCTGTCATAATCGATGTCCGCGGAGTCCTTTGTCATTATCCTGCTGAAAAGCCTGTTAACAAAATCAAGGATACCTCCGGCTGAGCGGAAGTTGGCGTTGAGGTCAACACGTAAAGGTTTAGAAAGTTCTGCAGGGTCAATTGAGGCAGGGGTGAGCTGGCCGAGAAAAATCTTAGGCTCTGCACCGCGAAAGGCATAAATACTCTGCTTGATGTCACCGACAACAAAGACATTATCACCGCTGCTGAGGCTTTTAATAATCGCTTCCTGAACGGGATTAATGTCCTGATACTCGTCAACAAAAATATAGCGGTATTTTCGGCGAAGTGACATTGCAGTTTGGGAAGGTTTGATTTCATCAGGCAGGGAATCAGGCTCGACCAATAATCTGAGGGCGTAATGCTCGAGGTCTGCAAAATCCATACAATTCACTGCCCGCTTGGCATCGCTGTAAAAGCGGTCAAATTGCCTGACAAGCTCAACAGCAGTCCTGGCTGCTAAACTAACTGAACCGCTTATCCTGTCGAGATAATCCGGATTTAACAAAGCAAGCTGCGAAAGAGCGGCGAACTGTTCGAAACATTTTCTAATCACTTCAGCTATCAGCTCGGCGATTGTCTTATCAACATCCTTCGGCTTGTAAACCCTGGGCTTATCGAAATCTTTTAGCTGAGCGGTAAAATTATTCCAGTCGCCTGCTTTCAGCGACTCGATACATTTTTCGAGGCGTTCTGCGAAAAGCTGCTGCGAGTCTGCGGGCCAGCCGCTGCAGCCGGAACGAGACTCATAGAGCCTTTTGGCAAAATTAAGCTGGTTGAGAATAAAGATGAGCCTTTCCTCGATAACCTTTTTTTGTTCTTTGCCAAGCTCTGTTCCAAAGGGATTTGCTTGTTGCGTGAGAGCAAGCGCTTTTTGCAGCCATCTGTCAGTTGCGGGGACACAGTTGAGAAAATCGCTAATTGAGATAATTCCGGCGGCGAGGCTTCCGTTGGGTCGCAGGTCGCGGGCGTAAAAAAGCTTATCGAGTCCGGCCTGCAGATTCTCCTGGCCCCAGGCCCACTCCAGGGTCTTTTCAAGGGCCTCGAACTTAAGCAGGGTCTGCTCGTCGGTGTCAATCACACGGAAATTGGGGTCAATGTCAAGCTGATAAAAATATTCTGAAATCAATCTTTTGCAGAACGAATGGATTGTACTTATATCGGCACCGGCGAGCAATGTAAGCTGGGTCAAAAGATGCGTATTGGACCTGTCAGATGCGAGTTGTGCTTTCAGGTGCTCTCTAATTCGCTGCTGCATCTGCTCAGCGGCTGCGTCGGTAAAGGTCAGGACAAGCATATTGCTGATACCCGGCGAGGTTTTTTTATCCGAGACGATATCGACGCACCGGCCGCTAAGAACAGCCGTCTTGCCCGTGCCTGCGGAAGCGGTAACGAGCACGTCACTTCCCCGCCTGCTGATTGCAAGCCTCTGCTGCGCTGTCCATTTTATTTTTCGCTCTGCCATCAGGCGTTAGACCTCTCCAAGCACGTCCATTTTCGTTTTCGGCTGTAAAAAATTGTAATCATTTATCTGCCAGTCAACCCTGCATACTGATTTATACTCACAGAAAGTGCAGGCAGAGGCAGTCCCGAGTTTAAATGGTTTTACATCAATGCAGCCTGTTACTATTGCCTGAGCGATTTCGGCTATTTTTTTCTCGCAATAGTTCAGAACTCTTTGAAAATCCTCAGGTTTCAATGCCCCTCTGTTGTTATAGCTGCCGTACGGGCTGCCGTCTTTGGTGACATAAAAATTATAATAGCTGCTATTCGCCGCTGCGTGACTATCCAGCAGAAAGGCGAATTCGCCGTTAAACAGGCCGCTGCCTTTATAATTGAAACTATCTTTGCCCTGTTTTTCAGTTGGTCGTGGTTTAGTTTCAACGGGTATATAAAAAGCTCCGGCGATATCGCAGCCGCTAAGTGCGGGCAGCTTCGAGCTGCGGACGGCGAGCATATAAATCGGTAACTGCATATCCAGGCCGTGATAAAATCTTGACCAGCTAAAGGCAGCAAAGCTCCGCTTATAATCGAAGATGACAGCGGAGCAGCCGGTATCAGTCTTAGCGATATCAATTCTGTCAATCCTGCCTGCTAAAGAAACGGCGCGCTTGCCGCCAAATACAATATTAAACTCGTTTTCATTTTCTTCGCCGCCGAACCAGAGCTCCGAGAGGATGGGTCTAAACTCACCGGCTCGAACCATCATCGAGACAGCCGGCAAAAAGTTCTGCAGAACCTCACAGGCCGATGCAACAATAAAAGTATTATGCCTGCTGTGACGGCAGAAGCCTTTGAGAAATGAATCCGACTCGATAACCTGAGCAACCACCTGCTTCAAAACCTCTATTAGCCGCTCGTGCGAAACCGAGGCAAAATCCTCAGAGCTTTCTTTTAGCTCTTTTAGAACCCTGTCAAGAACCTGGTGATAAAACCTGCCGATGTCCAGCGGTTCAAATTTCGATTCCACTCGCTCGGTAAGCTCGAGCACGTAACGCGCAAAATATTTATAAGGGCACTGTGCAAAAGTGCCGAGCCTCGACGCTGAGCTTCGCAGGACCGGGCCGAAAAGCTGTTTCGAGACAATCCTGTCAAGCTCAGCCTTATTATCGTATTCAAGGGCCTTTCGAACAAACGTTGCTGTTTGAGCAAACTGGTCATTTTCACACAATTGTTCGATGATTTGGTTATCGCGGCCGGCCCGCATACAAAGAAAATCGGCAAATTCGCTTTGCGTATAAATCTTATCAATACCAATCGGGGCGGAATCATCAAGACTTACTGACCAGTCGTGCGAGTCAGCCGGTTTTTCAGTAACGTCGTCGAACAACGATTCGATATCATCTATAAACTGCGAGCGCACAACGGGCCTGGCCTTTTCGTCAACGGCGGGATAACTGATGCACAAAAATTCGCTCGGCCTGGTAAAAGCAATATAAGCGAGGTACTGCCGCTGCATAAGGCTTATGCCTGTTGACGCCGCCAGCTCGAATTTGGCGGCTTCTGCGGCGAGCCTGTCCTCATCGGTCAAGATACCTGTGAAACTAAGAGGCATTGGAAAATCCTTCTGCGTTGTGCCGATAAGAAAAACCGCCTTCAAATCCGGATGGCGGCTTCGCTCAATCGAACCTATAATAACCTCATCAAGCGCAGGCGGAATTAATGCAAGGCTGAGCTGTGAAAAGGCATCCTCGATTATTGAGATATAAACATCACAGCTTAACTTAAAACCTGCAAATGCCTCGCACAGCTCGTCGAATATATCCACAAGCCCGTCGTAGAACTGGCGATGCTCATCAGCAGCAGTGAAATCTTTTCGCTCTGTCGCCTCGTCAATCCAGGTTTGAATTTTTCGGCTGAACTGCATCTCATCTAAAAAGGCAAAAATGATTTTTGTAAACTGCTCAGGACCGATTTTTGCAGGGCCTTTTTGCTGAGCCGAACTGAGCTTATCGCGCAGCTCGATTAGAGGCTTAATTGCCCTGTTGCGAACCTTGTTTATATGCTCCTCATTGAAAAGGGGCTCTTTATCGTCATCGAAATTCCATTTTGCAGTATTCATCCAGTCTCTGCCGGCTATGCCGAAGGCCAGGCAGTAGTTCTCAAGTAAATCGACGTCGTAGTTTTCGACGGGCACAAGGCCGCTTTTGAGATATTCAAAGATATCGCTGTTCGCGAAACCGCCGGCCGCAGCCCGAAGGGCCGAGCCGATAAAAGTGACAGCGGGATGATGGCGGAGCGACTGTCTGCTGTCGATGAAGAAAGGTATATTATAGTCCTTAAAATATGCCCTGATATAATGCTCATAGCTGCTCAAATCAGCAGCTATGA
>CAYNDE010000016.1:0-18498 GCA_964395535.1 uncultured Pirellulales bacterium | reverse complement strand
TACCTTGACGGAAAGGTTGTCGCCAAGAACAACAATACCCGTTTCACACCAAGCTCACTGGGCGCTACGACTAACAACTGGCTCGGCAGGTCGCAATATTCCCACGACCCGTATTTTAGAGGTTCCTTAGACGATTTTCGTATTTATAACTACGCGCTAAACGATGATGAAGTCTTAAAGCTTTGCCAAGGCGGCAAAGGCCAAAAAGCTATGGTACCTAAAGTAAAGGACAAGGAAAAAGTTGAAGAAGTACCTGTAATTGAAGTTGTTGTAATAGAAAAGGCTGCAACAGAATCGGTCGCCAAAGACAACCTTGTCGGTTGGTGGAAACTCGATGGTAATGCGAAAGATTCTTCCGGCAGGGGCAACGACGGGCAAGCAATGAATAATCCACAGTGGGTGGACGGCAAGATAGGCGGCGCACTAAAATTCGACGGTCAGGACGACTATGTAAGTCTGCCAATCGGCTCAGTAATTTCGGGGCTTAACAGGTCAACAATAATGGTCTGGGTGGACTTTTCCAACGAAGGCGGCGCCTGGCAGCGCATCTTCGATTTTGGCACGGATGTAGGCAACTATATATACCTGTCACCTCGTACCGATGTGATCGGTCCTATGCGTGTGGCGATAACAGCGGGCGAGGGAGAATGGGTAGAGGTGGACGCGGACAGCGGTACGCTGCCCAGCGGCTGGCACCACGTGGCGGTGGTACTGGAACCCGGTAATATGCACCTTTACCTCGACGGTAAAGTTGTGGCCAGCACCGAGGGATGGTATGTTCTGAGCGATCTGGGCTCAACCACGAACAATTGGCTCGGCAGGTCGCAATATACGAGCGATGCGTACTTCAACGGCTCAATGGATGACTTTCGCATATATAATAAAGCTCTTACCGGCACGCAGATAGCCGAAATTTATAAAAGCGCGTTAAACCAGTAAGCAGAAGGTGTCGAATCAAAATAGGTGGCAAATTCTATAAAAATGGGTTTAGACTCAGGACGCAAACAATTACAGTGGGCGATACTACTGCTGGCGGTAGTGGTAGTGCTGCCCACTGTATGCCTTTTGTGGTTTATGAGCCAGGCGGTCAAAAACGAGCGGCTGGTTGTTCGACAGAAACTTGTTGATGTATATACCGAGAGAGCAAAAACCTTTTTCGAAGAGGCGCCGGACGACTACTTCGAGGCCGAAATAAATAAGCTCAATTCCCAGGCGACGGCTGAAGCTTTGACGATGTTTGATATATTCGCGACGAGGCCGGACAGCCGATACCAGGGTATGTTAATCTTCGATGCGAATGATAAGCTTGTCTATCCGATTTTTGAGACTTTGACGGATGAGCGGAACAGAGACCTTGAAACAGCATTTCAGCAGGAACTGTCCGGCGATGTCGAAGGTGCTTTGAGAGAATATGAAAGAATCGCGGGATACAGTGACTCAGTTACTTTTCGCTACAAAGCTATTCTTGCCAGAGCCCGCTGCCTTTGGAAATTAGACAGGCAGCAGGAAGCAATCAAGCTGAGCTATAATCTGTCTTATCCTGAAAATCCTGAAAGAAGGGGACCTGTATCGTCTGCGATGGTGGTGCAGGCGAGGGTATATCTGGCGAGTCTTTACGCCAAGACGGACGAAGAGAAATTGTTTTATCACCTTCGCAGAATTTTGGGTAATTCCCACTATAATAATGAAAAAGAGGACCCGTTTCTGCCGGCCTGCCCCGCTCAGATGATAGTCTGGCATTTAGGGCAATTGATTAATTTAGCTGAAGCCCAGGGATTATCGCAGAAGCTTGCGGATGAAATCAGTTTAGCGAGAAGCAGGATTTACTCATACGAGAATTCTATCGAAGCAGCAAATATTTACCCCAACGCAAGGTCATTGGACGGCTGGCCGGTCCAGACTATAAGAAGAATTTCACCCGAGAGCGAACTTTACGGCTTTAAGTTCAAGCTGGGTGAAAGAAATGTTCTGTGCCTTTCCGGCTTTGAGAGGATGCTTAAAATCATAACCGACGGCGTGAACGATATAGAGGATGACACGGTTGGCGTACTTGTTTATGACAATTTCGGCGGTCTTGTATCAGGTGACAAAGATGCTGTTGGTGAGGTGTTTCTGACATTAAATCCCGGCAGGTTTTTACCAGAGTTTAAGGCGGCGATTTATTTCAAGGAAACGGGAGTTTTTGAGGATGCCGCCAGAAAGCAGATAGCAATTTACACCTGGACTGGGGTACTCGTTGTTCTGCTAATTCTGATAACAGGAGCGGTCGCAATGCGAGCTATAGGCAAACAGGCAAAGCTCAACAGGCTCAAAAATGATTTTATAGCGACCGTTACACACGAACTAAAAACACCGCTTGCGTCAACCCGTGTTCTGGTGGATACGCTTCTGGACGGCAGGTACGAAGAGCGCAAACAAGCACACGAATATCTTCAGCTCATATCAAAGGAAAATGAGAGGCTCAGTCATCTGATAGATAACTTTCTTACATTCTCGCGGATGGAACGTAATAAACGAGCATTTAATATGTCACAGGTAAGCCCTGTTGAAATAGCGAATACGGCAGCAGATGCGGTACGGACGAAATTTGAAAAGGTCGATGTCAAATTTAAGCTTGACATTTCGAAACCGCTGCCGATGCTGCACGCGGATAAAGATGCTATGGTAACGGTTCTGATAAATCTTCTGGATAATGCGTGCAAATATTCGTATGATAATAAGCAGATAGAGCTGAAGGTTTTTGCAGAGGACGGCTCGGTATGCTTCGCGGTCAAAGATAACGGAATCGGGATGAGCAAGCGAGTAACCAAAAGGGTATTCAAGCGGTTTTACCAGGCGGACAGCAGCCTGTCGAGGCGTGCAGAGGGGGCCGGGCTGGGACTGGCAATAGTCAGATTTATCGTCAATGCACATAAGGGTTCGGTATCGGTTGAGAGCAGAGCTGGAAAGGGAAGCACTTTTATCATCCGGCTGCCCAAGGGTAGTTAGACCCAAAAGGACAAGGACGATTTCATGGAAAGTGTGCTGATTATAGAAGACGACCCGGCGATGCTTCGGGGGCTGAAAGATAATTTCGAGCTGAAGGGCTATAACGTCAAGACGGCCCGTGACGGAGAGACGGGTCTTGCGGCGGCGTTAGCCGAGCCGGCGGACTTGATTATTCTCGATATTATGCTGCCGAAGATTAACGGATACGAAATCTGCGACAAGATACGTAAACGAAATCTCGATATGCCTATTATCATGCTGACGGCCAAGGACCAGGAATCAGACGTTATACTCGGGCTGAACCTGGGTGCGGACGATTATGTCACCAAGCCTTTCAGTATCAAGGAGCTGATGGCCAGGGCTGCGGCGTTTCTGCGACGCAGAAAAAAAGAGGAACGCGAGGTTTATGAATTCGGCGATTGCAGGCTCGATATTGTCAAGGGTGTCTTGAGTCGTGACGGCAAAGAGGTTAAACTTACGCCCGGCGAGTATAAGATGCTGCACCTCTTTTTGCGAAGGGCCGGCTGCTCTCTGACGACGGACGAGATACGCAATACCGTGTGGGGCTATTCGAGCTTTATTACGCTGCGGGACATTGACCATACTGTGGCTGTCCTGCGAAATAAAATCGAGCCGGCCCCGGATAATCCTACATTTATCCGCACGATAGGAGGTATAGGTTATAAATTCGAGCCGCCTGAATGAGATGGAAACGGTTTTAATAGTAGAAGATGATTCGACGATGCTGAGGGGTTTGAAGGACAACTTCGAGTACTCCGGCTATACGGTCATAACGGCTGACGACGGCGAGAAAGGGCTGAACGCTGCACTGGATGCCAAACCCGATTTGATATTACTCGATATTATGCTTCCGAAGATTAACGGTTACGAGGTGTGTCGTCTGATACGCAAGGAAAAGCTCGATATGCCGATTATTATGCTGACGGCAAAGGGCGAAGAATCGGATATCATTCTCGGGCTGAACCTCGGTGCCGATGATTATGTCACCAAGCCGTTCAGTATAAAAGAGCTGCTGGCGAGGGTCGCTGCGTTTCTGCGACGCAGAAGACAGCAGGAACAGGATGTTTACGAGTTCGGCGATTGCGCGCTCGATATACCAGCGAGAAAATTTACGAAAAAAGGCAAAGAGGTAAAACTGTCGCCGAAGGAATTTAAGCTGCTTGAGCACTTTCTGAAAAGAGAGGGTCGGGCACTTACTCGTGACGAGATATTAAACGCCGTTTGGGGATATGACAGTTACGTTACCGACCGCAGCGTGGACAGGTTCGTAACGACACTGCGAAACAAAGTCGAGCCCGACCCGCATAATCCTGCCTTTATCCATACGATTCGTGAAATCGGCTACAAATTCGAGACCGGCTCGTAATTAGACACAGATTAACACGGTAATAATCCAAAAGAATTTTAGACACAGATTAACACGGGATTTACACGGTTAAAAAATAACAAAGAAATAATAAAACTGACTTGCCAAGGCTTCTGATTTATTTCCCCTTCTTTACTTATAACTTTTGACTTGTGCTCTTATTTAACAGTGTTAATCGGTGTTAATCCGTGTCTGTTTTTTACAAAGCTCCACGGGCTGGAAGCCCGTGGTACTTTAGTTGAGAGTGACTTGCTGATTGTATTCGGGGACGGTGACATTCCAGCCGGTCTTTTCAGAGATGAAATCCCTGAACTCTTTTGCACTTTTTTCCTCGCCGTGCACGACAAAAATCTGCTTCGGGGGTGTCTGCATATTTTTGAGCCAGTCGAGCAGTTCGTTTTTGTCGGCGTGTGCGGAAAAGCCGTGAATCCTTTCGATTTTCGCTTTTACGGGGTATTTGCTGCCGAGGATTCTGACCACTTTTTCTCCGTCAAGGATTCTCCTGCCGAGAGTGCCTGTTGCCTGATATCCGACGAATGTGATAGTCGATTCCGGCCTGGTGATATTTTCGACGAGATGATACTTGATTCGCCCGCCGGTACACATACCTGAGCCAGCTATTATTATGATGGGCACTGTTATCCTGTTTATCGCTTTCGATTCGTTTGCTGAGCCAGCGAGGTGCAGTGTCGGCATATCAAACGGTGAAGTGTGATTATTGACGAGGTTTGTCATCTTGGTATCGAACAGGTCGGCGTGCTTTTCGAAGACTTCGGTTATTTTTGAGGCCATTGGGCTGTCGAGATAAATCTGGATGGGCTGTATCTTCTTTGCAATGAGCAGCTCGTTTATGTAGTACAGAACTTCCTGCGAGCGTTCGAGAGCAAAACTCGGGATTACGACATTTCCGCCGGCGGCCCTTGTTGAGTTTATGATTTCGGCGAATTCGCTTTTTATGCTCTCGGTATTGTGATGGATTCTGTCGCCGTAGGTCGATTCGATGAGGATGTAATCGGCTTTGTGAAAGACGGTCGGGTCGCTGACGATAGGCCTGTCGGGTCTTCCGATGTCACCGGAGAACAGTATTATCCTTTCATCACCGTCTAATCTTGCCTTTACTCTTATCACCGATGAGCCGAGAACGTGACCTGCATCGTAAAGGGTAGCTTCGACCTTATCATCCTTTGCGAGGATGAAACGCTCGCGGTACGGGATGGGCTCGAAATGACCAAAGACAGCTTCTGCATCTTCGACAGTGTACAAGGGTTCTTCGGGGTATGGGCCTTTTCTGCCCTGCTTTTTGTGACGCTTTCTTTTGTACTCGGCGTCCTCTTCCTGCAGTTTAGCTGCGTCGAGCAGAATTATCTTAGCGATTTCTGCAGTTGCTTCGGTACAGTAAATCGGGCCTTTGAAACCTTCTTTGACGAGCTTAGGCAACAGGCCGCAATGGTCGAGATGCGCGTGCGTGAGAATGACAGCGTTTATTTTCGCAGGCGGAAACGGGAAGGGGTCCCAGTTTCTGTTTGCGAAATGCCTTTCCTGATACAGGCCGCAATCAATCAGGACACTGGTTCCGTCGGCCTGCAACAGATGTCGTGAGCCGGTGACGTTCTGAGCCGCCCCGAGAAAGCTGAGCTTTATTTTCATAGCTATCCTTTATCGGCATATCTATAGTTATATCAAGAACTTATATTCTAACATTTTCGGGATTTTTGTACAAGAGATTTTTAGGATTGCGGCGTTAATTGCTCTCGAGAATGAAGGTTACGGGGCCGTCATTTGTGCTTGTGACGTGCATATGAGCTGCGAAAATTCCGGTTTGGATGTTAACGTTTTGCATTTTTATAAGCTCTATTACTTTTTGGTAGAGCTCTTCTGCCTTTTGGGGATTTGCGGCGTCGTCAAAGCCGGGACGCCTGCCCTTCTGACAGTTGCCGTGAAGTGTGAAATTGCTGATAAGCAGTATCGAACCTGTGACATCTTTTACGCTGAGGTTCATCTTGTCTTTTTCATCCGGGAAGATTCGCAGGTTCGGGATTTTCTCTGCGAAAAATGCTGCGTCTTTTTCCGTATCGTTTTTGGCGACGCTTAGATATACGAGCAGGCCTTTAGCGATACTGCCGACGGTTTTGCCGTCAACGTCAACCTTTGCATTTTCGACTCTTTGTATTACAGCTCTCATTGTCTCGTTACTCGATGCTTGATGCTTGATACTCGATTCTCGATTTCCGTCACTCAGATTCATTTTCCGTCGTCAGTCATCTGTCTTCTGTCGTCCGTTGTCAGTCTTCCTTCATAATTCCTTGTTCGTTATTCTATATTCGCTTCTTTTCCCCAGTATAGGTTATTAAAATCTCTTGTTGGAATCCATCTGACACTGCAGTCGGCAAACAGAACGTTTGCACCTTTACCTTTGTGGTTTTCTGCTGTTAGTATTTCCGGCCCTCCGGCCTTATTCCAGCAATTCTTATAGACCTTTCGTTTTTCTGGATTTTCGCCAAACATACTGACATCTTCGCCTTTCTCTTTTAGAATTTGGTAACTATAGCGTGTAGAGACAGTTACATCTCTGCCGTTTGGGTTTTTGCCGTAAATAGTTTCAAAAATGACGACGGTATTCGGGTCAACCTGATTTAGTTTTTTGCCTTTAAGATTAATATTCATCGCATAACTCGACTCGCCTTCTATTTCATACGAATTCGGGCATACCAGCTCTTTAAGTGCAGTATCTGCAAATAAAATTAGTAAATCGCACCATTGATTACAATCAGGCAGATAACCATCATAATCATTAGCATACATTAAAATTTCCTTACCTAAACCAGATAACCTGAAACCACATATCTGTTCTGATGTTAATCTTGGTGGTGTTACAATTCTCGAAAAAATAGTGTATAAAATGATTGATGCTAATAATAATGCTATTAGCAGTGGGTATAGATATTTTTTCACTGGCTTCATTTTTAGACTTCTTCGGCTGTGGATATGCCTAATTGCTCTGTGATTCGGTCGAAGTCATCAAGGCTGTAGAAATCAATTATTACCTTGCCTCGCTGGCCGTTCTTGCGTGTCTCGATTGTTACCTTTGTGCCTAATTGGCTTGTCAGTCGGTTCTCAAGGTCAATGATGTGAGCAGGCTTTACAGGCAGTGGTCTTCTTGGCTTTTCAGAATCTGTAAGGTACTTTCTAACAAGACGTTCTACTTCTCTTACATTTAGTCTTCCAGCCATAGCACGGTTTGCGAGCTTTCTGCGAAGCTCATCCGTGGGCAGGGCGAGAATAGCTCTTGCGTGGCCCATAGAAAGTGAGCCGTCGTTAATCATTTGCTTTATCTCATCCGGTAAGTCGAGTAATCTCAAGTGATTAGCGATATCCGAGCGGTCCTTACCGAGACGGTTTGCAGCCTCCTGCTGAGTGAGATTGAGGTTTTTTATGTAATTTTGATATGCCTTTGCACGCTCGATTGGGTTAAGGTCGGTTCTGTGAATGTTTTCTATAAGTGCAAGCTCAAGCATCTCTTCATTTTTTGCTTCTCTGACTATTGCAGGTATTGTTTTTAATTCGGCGAGCCCAGCAGCTCTTAATCTCCTTTCGCCCGCGATTACTTCGTACTGTTTTCCAACTTTTCTGACGACTATCGGCTGAATAACACCATTGGTCTTTATGGATTCAGCCATTTCTTGCAGCTCCGTCATATCCCAGGATGTTCTGGGTTGATATGGGTTTGGCTCTATTTTTGAGATGTCTATATTCTGCATAGAGTTCTGTAAGTCCTTATCTACAGGGAAGTTAGAATCGTTTGCGGTAGTTGCAGATATATCCTTAGGTTCTGATTTTAAGGACATTATCGGACCTATGAGAGACTGCAGCCCCCTGCCGAGATGTCTTGGTTTTTCCTTTTTCGCTGACATAAAATACGCTCCTTCAATTTGATATTTATCAAAAAATACGGTTTTTGCTGCTATTTATAAATTTCGGCTTTTTTACTTTAAAAGCTATAGTTTTACCAGCAAAAAAAGAAATTTTTTAATACGTTTCACGTGAAACGGTCATCGATATTAGATGCCAGATTCTCGATCCTGGATACTAGTGCCGTTTCTAAAAAGAAACTTCTACTTTTATGTCATTCCCGCGAAAGCGGGAATCCAGTTTTTTAACTTCCTGGATTCCGCATCAAGTGCGGAATGACAAGTTGAAAAAGTGAAACTGATTTAATAGAAACGGCACTAGATGCTCGATACTTTATTCTGGATTCTCGATACTTGATTCTTGATACTCGATTTTCGCTCTTTTTCTATAATATCCTTTTAACTTCACAAAAGAACTCACAATCCGATTCTGTTCCAGGAACACCAGCCAAATACTGAAAAGTTTTTAAATACAGTTAAAGAATTAAAATTTTCTAAAACAATTAGAAATTGCATGGAGCGCTTGGTACTTTATTTCCATAGTTATCTCGTAATTATAATACTGAGTAATTTATATTACGTTCAAAGGTTTCACGTGAAACAATTCTCGATGCTTACGCCTTCGCTGAAGCTACGGCGGACAAGCGATACTTGATTCTGGATGCTCGATAATCGATATGGTATGTCAACGATTCTTCCTAAAACTTAAATTATAAACTTACGATTTTCAAATCTCTAAAATAGCATTTATTTTAATATTGCGTTTGTTGTATTTATATCATACATTTATACATTATTTTCAAACCCTAACATTTAATTGTGAATGTGAACACATTCACATAGTTGTCCATAAATACATTGTTGAAGTCATTTTTAATATTAAAACAATTTGTAGAGCTATCATTTTTCTTTTAGCTATAACTGTCGAAACTTTTTTATACGTTTTTAGGTTTATGTTTCGTAAACGAAATTTTGTTTGTTATGTAAATTGTTAACTTATAAGATTATACTTAAAGGTATAATAGTTTTTCGAAAGGTTAAAAATGAAAAAGGAACAGATTTTAGATTTTATAAATAAGAAACCAATTTTTGCACTTGCTACCGCTGATGAAAATAAGCCTCACGTCAGGTATATAATGATGTATAGGGCCGATGAAGAAGGGCTTGTTTTCAGTACAGGTGAAAATAAGGACCTTAACAACCAACTCAAAAGAAACCCTATGGTCGAGATGTGCTTTTTCAGCTATGAGGAGCAAAAGCAGATACGGGTAAGCGGAACTGTCGAAGAATTAGAGGAAATACAATTGAAAAAGCAGATTGTAAAGGACTATCCATTCTTAAAAGAATGGGTCGACAGGGAAGGTTATGATGTTCTTGTGGTGTACATATTAAAGAACGGCAAAGCAACCGTATGGACAATGGAAACGACGTTTGCACCGAAAGAATATATAAATTTGTAACATGTGCTTCGAGCACGTGTCTGCACGGCCAAGATGGCCGTGTAACTTTTAATATTTTCTACTGAGGATTTTGGCAGGGCGGGCATGGTTGACAAAAAATGCCTACGAGCGAATTAATCGAGACCCCTATTTTGTATAGAGTCTATCTGCCCTTTATGAATCCATCTCTCGCGAAAAACTTTGGTATATTGAGGACCCAAGTTGCTTTTAGACAGGCCAATTTTATCTAAAATTTCCTCTAATGAAATGCTTTGTTCACCTTTTCCGAGTAAACCAAGGACCTGATAAACTGCTTTATCACCGGAACATAAAAGCCAATTCTCTGAAGAATCACAAAGAAATGCTAAGGTTTCTTTTTCTCCAGCGTGGATTCCTGCTTTGTATAATTCGTTAAATCTATCAAGAAAAGATTTTGCTAAAGAAGGATCGATATCAAAAATGTTAACTTTTTCTTTGTATAATTCAAGGTCTATTCTAATATCTTTGTATTCTTGGCTCGCCCATTTAGCTTGATTTGCTACTGTTTGCGAAATCGAAACATCACATCTTTCAAGAAACTCATCCCAGATACCTAATTCAAAGAGCTTTATAATAGGCCCGGCGTCAAGCAACAGGAATTGAAACTTTTTCATCCGTGAAATCCTCATCTTCTATCAGGTACTTCTGGGCCTCTTTATAACTTATATCCATATATTTTGCAAACTGCATAAGTGATAATTTTCCTTCGTTAAGAGCTCGTTGAGCTAAATCACAATATCTTTCGGGTAATCTAGCAGGCTCATATGATGGCCTTGGCTTATGCGCCTGCGCCAGCTTTTTAGCAGCATCAAGATATCTATCAGTATCTTCCTTCCGAATTTTGAAAAGTCGAGCTATACGATAAACAAGTGCATCCAAAGAAACATCAAATTCCCTTGCTATATCGTCCAGTCGATCCAAACTTATCTGGCCTTTACTGTTTAGGCTTTGTCTAACTCTATCTTTAATGGATTCTTCCGGCATCAGAAGCCGGCTTGCGAAGGCATTTGCCAGTTTATCTTCGTCTTTACTTTCATCTATGTTTCTATTTCTGAATACATTCCACGTCAAAATATGAAACAGTTCGTGTGCAAGATCATAACTACGCCGCCATTGCTTGTTCTTCGCATTAAGAAGAATAGCCGGACCGAATTTTTCCCATACCTTTGATATTGCGCTTCCAGAAAAATCCAGATAAAATATTTTTACATAGTAGACTTCCTCCAATATCTTCTTAAGCGACGCGATAGGAACATCACCAAGGAGAAACCTTTCGTGCACATGCTTGGCAAATAATTCTGCCTGATCGTAGTCAAATTTTGCCGGATCAGTAATGTTGGACACAGGCAACTTATACTCTTTCACATCATCCATAAGTATCTCAAGATCACGATATTGCTCGCAAAGCTGATAAAACTCTGTCTCTGTTTTTTTTGCTTCTTCTTCATTGTCTGGTTTGTCACGCCAAAGCATAAGATTTTCAATGAGAGGCTCATCTGTCAAAAAAAACTCTATCTTCTTTTTATAAACCTCTGCCAACTTGCTAAGATGTGAAAATTTCGGCTCTCGCCTGTCTTTTTCGAATTCACAAAGAGATGACGATCCAATACCACTTTCCTGAGAAGCTTTATCTAATGTGTAACCGATAGACTCTCTAGCAATTTTTAATCTTTTGCCGATTTCCATGTTTTACCTCCTAATTCTGCCGTCTAGAATATTATACGTTATTTTTTGGCGAAATCTTTAAAAATTCTTCTGGATTACAGAAATTTTTAAAATTTTCCGCGTTTTTAATTAAATTTTTGTGCTTTTCTTTTAATATTTTCTGCTGAAGGTTTTGGCAGGGCGGGTGTAATTAACGAAGAAGTATCTGAGGGCATCGATTGGGTGGTCGTACACGCCGTCCTTTAAGGGCAATTCTCGGCTTGAATCGGCTGCATTCTCCGGGTAATGATAGCATTGTAAAGCCTCAATCAGGCGAGGGCATCTCGGCGAAATGAAAAGCGAGGTCCGGCCATCACCGCTGCGTATGGCTCTTCTGATAAGCTCAATACCCTCGACGATAGAGCTTCTGCGAAAACGAGTGCGTATGCCGGCAGCGTTTAAGCTTCTGACAGCACTTGTTCCGGTGACATCATTAGCGGCTGAGCCCGATGGGTCGCAAAAGGTAGCGGTGACTTTTTCCTCGCTTACGGGTGTACGTTTTTTGATTTCGTCGGCGTGGGTGTCAATCGTAGCCCGCGAGCGAACGTATTCATCGATGATGTAAATGTTATTGTCGCTGTCGGTCTGAATCCATAAGCAGACGAACGGATTTACGAAACCGAAATCGATAGTCCGATAAAGAGCAAGACTGGGATTGAATTCGAGCGGTTTGACGTTTACGGCTGGGTCAAATTCATCAAAGACGATGTTTTCGAGTGACGGCCTTTGGCAGAGCATTTCCGCCTGCCAGGCAGCTCTTGAGGAGCGTTTCATAGCGGTAATGACGTCATCAATTTTCAGATAGCCAACGGCTTTTCTGGCACGGCCTTGACAATCAGAATTCAGGGGACATTGAGAGCAGGTTCTGTCGGTACATTTTTCGATTGTCTCCCAGATGCACCATTTGAAGACGGGGACATTTCGCTGGTTGGCAGCAGTGACAATCTTGTGCATCAGGCCATAGGGTCTGTGCATAGTGCTGATAGATTCTATAGCGGGGACGATGCTGTCTTTGGAAATCGTGGTGAACTGGGCGGCTCTGAAGACGTCCTCATCGAACAGTTCGACCTCGTCGCAGCGCAGCTTCTGTATGTGCTGGCCACGGACAGAGGTGTGCGATTGCGTGAGCAGTTCGACGGCGGAGGCGTTTTTGAATTTGCAGCTTTCTTTTTTGAGGGGTTCTGCGAGCAGATTTTCGTAACCCATTGGCAGGAAAGAGGTTAGGTATTCATACATTCTCTGTGCCTGCTCGGCGGAGCCGGCGAGGATTCTTGTTTGACAGCCTTTTTTGAAGACAGAATCGAGCAGAGTAGCGATTGCGGCGAGCTGGGTTTTCCCGCCGGCACGGTTCGCCCAGATTATCGCGTCTGCGTTCGCCTTTTTTGAGCTTGAAAAATCGGCATTAAAACTGTGCCACAGGTAATCGAGCGGGGCGTTGTGGCTTTTGCAGATACGCCTGTCTGGAATATCCAGGTTTAGAAAGATTTTTATATAATTTTTTAGATGCTTTTTTGTTGCCGGCCCGGTGAGTCTCAAGCTTTCATAAATATGCGAGGCTCTCGCAAGAGCCGTCGATTTGTCCCTGTTTTTTTTCGTTTTTGTCATGGTATTTTGTCCCCTTGTTAAGCTGGTAAAAGCTGACAGAAAATACTAAAAATTTTCTTTAATTTTATCTTTTTTTATAGAACACTTTTTTGGTATCGACATAGGAAGTAATAGCTGAACGTTTATTGAGACGTTCATTTGGCTTCGGCTGGGTGACACGATAAAATAAAAAGTTATGCGGAAAGAGAGATCAGTCTTACAAACAGCGAGAGCATAAAGGGAGACTGGATTCTCTCTTTCTTATTTTTAAAAGGCACGCTTCTGCAGTAATGTTTTCACTTATAGGCATCAGGTTTTTTTTAATTTTCTATTTCCGAATTTTCTTACGCACACATTTTGAACGACGCCAGTAGAACTATTAGATAAGCTGAAACGGCAAAGGCAACCTGGTTTCGAAAAAGGTGATATTTTGAAAAGCTAAGCTTATCAATTAGCCAGACCAGTCTAACAAATTAATTAATGCCAATTATCGTCCAAGGAAGACTCTGGTCTGGCTTTTTTTATGCGCTGTTTTTTTACCACTAAGGCACCAAGGCACAAAGAATATCAGATACAGATTAACACTATTAAATAAAAAAAATTAAAAAAATAAAAGAATTCGACACGGATTTACACAGATTAACACTGTTAAAAAAGATATAAAAACGAAATATTTCGTGACAATTCGGGTTAATTTGTGAAAATTCGTGTTTTTTTACAGCCCCGAAGACACAAAAAAAATAAGAGCACAAGCAGTTCGACGTTCAACGTTCAGTGTTCGGTGTTCGATGTTCAATAATTGCTGCGGGGTCCTGGTTGTAGAAGCGCTTGAGCTCATTATAAAGCTCGGTGTGAGCTTTTTTGAGCTGGTGCGGCTTCTCGAAGAAGAATTCCGTAGCGACTGCAAAAAACTCAGCTTCATTCGTAGCGGCGTATTTACTCAATAGTGTCGGTAGATTCTTCGAGACGGCTTTTTTGTGCTTTTCGAAGTCTTTTTGCAGCACTCTTGCCCAGGCGATAAAACTTGAGCGTCTTTTTAGGACCTCGGAGCTGTCGGACTCGCCGCCGGTCGAGTCTATCTGATGTGCGAACTCGTGAAAGACGACGTTCTGGCCATCGTGAGCGTCTGCGTATGAGTGCCTGACGTCGTCCCAGGACAGGATTACGGGGCCTTTGTGCCAGGATTGCCCCCTAAGGGGGATATCACCTTCGGCGATGATGCCGCCGGGAAGATAACTTTTGTGCGGTGCGACGAAGGTTTTTGGATAAACGAGTATCGAACGCAGGCGTGGGTAGTAATCGGTTTTACGATGCAGCAGCAGTATGCAGGCGTATGCGGCAATAGTAACCTTTATTTCGTCGGTTATTTCGAGCCTGCCGCAGCCCTCGAAGCATTTCTCCGATAAAAAGATAAGTATGTGCTGCTGCAATTCGATTTTGTCGTCGGGCGGCATCGAATTGTAGTAGGGGACATTAGCCTCGATGATTTTGAGCCAGTCATCTCTGCAAGGCTTATTTTTGATTCGCTTGCGCCTGAGATTTTTGAACAGCCACATTTATTATCCCTTTACGATTCTTTAACACTGCTTATATTTTATCATATTCGGCGAAAAAGTCTGCACCAATATGTGAAAGCGGTTTTTGCTTATTGTAGTTAAGTGCAATAAGGGAATTTCTTATTGTAATTTTTGCGTTCAATTGCAATAAGGATTTATTTTTATTGTTCTGCGATTGTAGCGAGCAGTTTTTCAGCCAATGCAGGATTTATGTTCGGTGGCGTTCTTAGTATAGGCTCGGCGGAGTCGGAGCCGGTCTTCTGACTTTCATCTTTTAGCAGGTTGATAATGTCCAGGCAAGCTTTGCGTGCTGTCTCCTGATTTTCAGAGTCCGTCAACGCGATGAGCTTGGCTGCTGCGAGTGATGCGTACTTTGCGATTAAAAGCCTGCTGTTTCTGTCCAAAAGCTGCATTCGGCTGTCCATCTCGGCTATGTAGCTTTCGTCGCTCAACCATTTGCTATAAAGGTTTTGGCTGACATTGTGCTTTTGCAGTACCTGCTCAGCCGAGAGCTCGCTGTCCGAGAACAAATCACCGAGAACAGAGAGCTGTCTTTTGCTTAGTTTTTTCGACATTTTGTTTTCCCTTAAAATTTTATCACTACCTGTAACCACTAAGACCCAAAGGCACAAAGAATATCAGACACGGGTGAACACTGTTGCATTAAAATAATTTTATAATTAGACACGGATTTACACAGATTAACACTGTTAAATAAGAGCACAAGTCATAAGTCACAAGAGCACAAGTCACAAGAGCACAAGTGCATAAGTTAAAAAATCATCACTGATTGAAGTGATTAAATATAAAAATGCGTCCGGTAATAATTCGTATTAAGTGACATTAGTGACGTTTCGACGGATTTTCAATCATCTCTTTTGGGATTCTGTGATTTATTTTTTATATTTTCAATAGAGGACAAAGCAACCGAGTCGCCGAGCCTTGTTGTGCAATTTAACCTTGCTTCGCCGGGGAGGGAGATGAAAAATTTTATCTCCTTGTAAAAAGGCAGACAGGCCAGCCGGTACTAAATATTACTAAATAGCCTGATCTGCCTTTTTTATTTTGCATCGCAATCATAAGAAATAATTAACCACAAAGTCACCAAGGCACGAAGAGTATCAGACACGGATTTACACAGATTAACACTGTTAAATAAAGAAACTTAAAACAAAAAGAGTATCAGACACGGATTTACACAGATTAACACTGTTAAAATAAATTTATGAAAATTCTCGGTAAAAAAGCATTTAAAATTCTGATAAATCAATTCAATCTTTTGTAGACTTTTTCGTACACGGCTTTTATCGAGCGGTGGGTTTATTTGCATCGGCCGGCAGGGCGGAAGTCTGCTGAGGCTCCGCTGAGAAGCGCAGGACGATTTCCACGCGGCGGCTTTCAGCTTCGGTCTGCAACGGGTGGAACTGACCCCGGCTTATCGCCGATAACTTGCGGCCGGGAATTCCTTCGGCCTGCAGGATACGCACAACGGCCAATGCCCGCTGTGCCCCCAAATTCCAATTATCCTTAAACTTACTTATCGTTTGCGGCCTAAGAAGAGGAAGCGTATCGGTGTAGCCGGTGACCAATACAACACAATCCATATAATTTTGTTTGATTTGTTCTGCTATACTCTTTACCTTTTCCGTTGCAGCAGGTTTTACCTCTGCTGAGCCCGGTTCAAAAAGCTCGTCACCTGAAAGTGTGAACTTTTTTATATCCCTTTCGCCAAATTCCCGCAGCTCGCTGTCAGCCTTTCGTTTTGCCGCCGAATATTTATCTTCCCACATTTTTTTCTGAGTTTCATAATCGAGGAATTTTTCTTCCCACGTTGTTTTCTGGGTTTCATAATCCTGATTATTAGCCTGCAATTTTTCCGCCCATAATTTTTTCTGTGTATCAAGCTCCTGCTGAATGAGTTTTAGTTTTGCCCTCGACCTGCTCAGGGCAATAAATGCAAACAAAGCTATGACTGCAAGGATGAGCATTGTCACAGCGACAACTTTAGGCGGCAGGCGATAGCCGCCTGCACTTTTTTTCGCAACGGCCTTGACAGGTTCGGGACTTTCGGCTAAGAGTTCGAGTTTATAATTATCTATCGATTTACTTTCGCCGGCTTTTATCGTCACCGGCTTGTCAGCATCAAGACGGATTGTGCATCCCATCTGTGCCTCTGCATCATCAATGCGTCTGTCACTGATTAGCCTGTCGTCTTTCCAGATTTTGAGATGCCAATGCTTAATCGCTTAATTCCTCCCTATTTTTGCAAATCCAAACGGTTAACCGTTGCTTTTCTTACTACTCTGTCGGCCAGTTGTCAACTAAAATTACATAATCAAAGAAGTCAACGTCCTTATCACCGTCGAGGTCTGCACCGCCGCAGGGGGGCGTATCGAGACAGCCGGAGCTAAGCCAATGAATTGCAAATCCGGCTAAGTCTTCCATACCGCGAACGCCGGAATAGATATTAGCCACATATATATTCAAAACGGCCGTATCATAAAGACCACACGTATCCTCCACTCGAACCGTGAACACATTTGTGCCTGTATCAGAATCCGAAGGTGTACCTGAAAGAGAACCATCGATATCTACATTCAGCCAGGCTGGGCCGCTGACTTTACTGAAGGCCAGCGGGTCGCTGTCGGGGTCACTTGCGACAGAAGCCAGTGTCTGTCCTGTATATGCGTCATCCTCAATTGCATCGGTCTTATTAATCGGATCGCTGGTAAAATATGGCTCGTTATTCGAAGCCAACGCTTCCACCTCCGTGGGACTCAAAGCACTGGAATAGATACGGAAGTCATCCACGCGCCCATTCAGGTAGGGGTCGCTGTATTGAGACCTGCCGATATAGTTTTGTGTTGTAACGCCGAGAGAATCCGGAGTAAGGCTCATCGAGCTGTTGCGTCCGACTTCGTCACCGCCAACATAAAGAATGCCCGTATTGCCGGCGTGTGTTACGGCCACATGCGTCCATGTGCCTGTCGGAAGTGCGCTGCTGCCAGTAATCCGCTGTTCTGAGCCACCTCCGCCGGTGGTGATGGCAAAACGAATTCCCGAACCACATTGCGGTGTCAGGAACATATTTACAGTTGTGTCGGTTCCGAAGTCAAAGATGCGCGACCAGGTGCTGACAGAATCCAGGTAAACCCAGGCTGAGATAGTAAAATCAGTCAGACCATCAACCACGCCGGCAGGCAAACTTACGTAGTCGTTGGAACCATCCAGATTAACGGCGTTGTGGTACTTTCCCGCTGTTCGGGTAGGGCCGCTGACGAGTGTACCGTTCCAGCCGTTGCCGGTGACATCGTGGGCAGTTATGCCGCTGGTTTCATCAAAATTCAGATAAGCATGCAGAATTAGCGGCGTCACTTCGGCACTGTCGGCACTCTCTCCATCGGGACCGACGGCGCTGACTACATAGTAGTAGGTCGTGCCGGGGACTATGTCCGTATCGTTGTAACTGGTTGTCGTTACATTGGGAGCAATGGTTGTGTAAGGCCCGCCGCTGGTGGTTGAGCGTTTGACGTTATAACCGGTAGCGGTAATGGAAGCCATCCAGTTCAAAGTCACCTGCTCACCCGTCGCTGTTGCGGTCAGACCTTTCGGTGCCGGCGGAGGCCAGGGCGAGAGGTAGGAGCCGGGTATCACCTTCCGGCCGATACCTGGGCGCTGCCAGGCCACCGCGAGGTTGTCACCGCCGCTGCCTTCTTTCTGCAAGGCCTCGATGTAGTACTTCTGTCCTGCCGTCAGCGAAATTTCCGCCGACTGCTGCTGGGTGTACTTTGTCCATTCCCGCGAGCCCGTCCAGCCCGGCACATACGCAATCCGCGAAGCGTTCGCCGGATTTTCGTCCGTGCTCAGCCAAAGTTCACAATTGTCGTCGCCGG